>NZ_CADEAU010000249.1 GCF_902825405.1 Micromonospora maritima
CTGCGCGCGGCTGCGTCCGTGGCGGCGGGCTGGGGCGAGGGCGTGCCGCCGGAGCTGACCCGGCGGACCGTCCGCGACCTGACCATGTACGCCCGCTGGGCGGAACTGGCCTGAGCCGCGGGGCGGCGCGGAACGGCCCGTCCGGGTCGCCCGCGCCGCCCCGCCTGCGGTCAGTAGGTGCAGCCGGTCGTCGGGAGCGTGCCCGGGGCCGGCACGGCCGCGTTGTCGTAGAGGGCCAGCAGCAGGTTCTGCGGGCAGCGGTTCGCACCGCCGACGCGCACCTCCAGGTGCAGGTGCGGCCCGGTGGAGTTGCCGGTGGAGCCGGTGTAGCCGATGACCTGCCCGGCAACGACCCGCGCCCCGTCGGCGACGGCCCGGGACGACAGGTGGCAGTAGAGGTAGTAGGTGCCGTCGTCGGCGGTGATGCCGATGCCGTAGCCACAGCCGCCGCCGGCATGGCCGACCGTGCCGGCGGTGATCGCGTACGTCGTCACACCGCTGTTCGTGGGCAGGTCGATCGCCGGATAGTCGTGGTGCGGGTCGTCGTACTCGCTGCGCGGCAGCACCGAGCGCCCGATGACCAGCGCGTAGGTGCCGCCGCCCCCACCGTCGCCGAGGAGCCACTGCCAGGTGGTCGCGCCGACGGTGGTGCCGCCGGTGAGACCCCGGCCGGTCTTGAAGGCGGTGACGGCGCTGGTGGTGGCCGCGCCCCAGGCGCCGTCCACGGTGAGCCCGTAGCCGTACTTGTTGAGCGCCGTCTGCAACGCCCGTACGGCGTTGTTGCTGGCGCCCGGGTCGAGCGTCACCACGAGGCGCGACCAGGTCAGCGGGCCGACGACCCCGTCGGCGGGGAGCCCGCTGGCGGTCTGGAACGCCCGCACCGCGGCGGTGGTCCCGGTGGTGAAGGCGCCGTCCACGGTCAGGGTCTGCCCGTGGTGGCGGAGCAGGAACTGGGCGGACGCGACGTTCGGGCCGGACATGCCGCCGCTCAACGTGGGCCACGCCGGGGTGGCCGCCTGCGCGGCCGAGGGATTCGTCAGCACCAGGGCGGTGACGGTCAGCGTCGCGGTGGCCAACCAGACGGCCACGCGTCGAAGGGCAGTCCTCATCGTGTCTCCTCACCCCCGGACGGCGGGGAGCCGCGCACCAACTGATTGATGGATGTCAGTGCATGTGAAAGGTATGCTCATCGAAGAGCGTCATTTTCGCAAGTAACCTTCACCTGGGGCACCGGGACCCGTGGACGGCCGGCGGTGCACCCGGCCTGCCGGACGGCCGAGCGGTTTCGGGCCTGTCGCCACGGCCCCGCCGGTCGGTAGGGTCGGCCGGGTGGATCTCGACGACACCGCCGCCCGGCTCGGGGTTCCGGTCGAGGAGGTCGAGCGCGTGCACCGGCTCGCCGTCGACCACCCGTCGGCACCGCTTCCCGCCCGGGCCGACATGCCCGCCCTGCTCGACCGCCTCGGAGTGCCACCGGACGACGCCGCGGAGATCCTGGCCGCCTGGCCCGACTCCGACTCACCCCTGTGGACCCCGGAGCTGCGCTGGCTGCTGGACCGCTCGACCGCCCTGGTCCGCGCCGACCTCGGCGGCCACGAGTGGCTGCCGCCCGGTCCGGCGTTGCCGCGCGAGCGGGGCCCGGCCTGGCGGCACCTCTACGTCTACGCGTACCTGGCCCTGGTGGACGTCACGCGCGGCTACCACCGGGACCACGGCGTGCCCGACGCCGTGTCCTGGGCGACGCTCGCCGACCTGGGCCGCAACCTGGCCGTCGACCGGCGGATGCGCGGCGAGGGCTGGCCGGTCATGCAGAGCTGGCTGACGCTGCACACCCGCGGCGGGCTCTACGAGCTGGGCCGGCTCCAGCACCAGCGCGGCGACACCATCGGACTGCACGTCCCCGACGCGGGGCCGCTGACACCGGAGGCGGTCACGGCGTCGCTCGACCAGGCCCGCGCGTTCTTTGCCCGCCACTTCCCGCACGAGCGTCACACGGAGTTCTCCTGCGGCTCCTGGCTGCTCGACCCGCAACTGCGCGAATACCTGCCGGAGGACTCCAACATCGTCCGGTTCCAGCGCCGGTTCGAGCTGGAACCGTACGAGGAGCAGGAGGGGTTGGACGGCGACGTCGAGGTGCTGCGGTTCGTGTTCCGCACCCTGAGCACGCCGCTCGACGAGCTGCCGCGGCGCACCGCGCTCCAACGCGCCGTCGTCGACCACCTGCGGGCCGGCCGCCACTGGCAGTGGCGGCGTGGCCGGTTCCCGGTCTGACCCGTCACCGGCTGCACGGACTGGTCGACGCCCATCAGCTGCATGCCGTTGCTCATCACCGCCATGATCAGGCCACCGACCATGGCGCCGACGACGGTGCCGACCCCACCGGTGACGGCCGCGCCGCCGATGAAGGCCGCCGCGATCGCGTCCAGCTCGAACATGGTGCCGGCCGCCGGCTGGGCCCCGTTGGAGCGGGACGAGTAGATCACCCCGGCCTCGGCGGACAGGAAGCCCAGGCCGACCGCGATCACGATGCCGCCGAGTGCCGCCAGAAGACGTCTGCGCACGTGCCCGTCTCCCTCCACTGCGGAACCGCACCGGCATCCCCTCCCGGGTGTTAACGCCCACAAGTTGCAGCGTCAACCGATCGGACGAGACGCGTATGTCTCGGTCTCGTAACAGGGGCCGGCACGGGCGGCGGGTGGCCGGGTCGCGAAGGGGCGGCGCGCCGGTCGTCGCGCCGCCCCTCCGGTGGGTGCGTCAGGCGGCGGCGCAGGAGGGCGTCAGACCCGATCCGCTGCCGTTGCCCTGGAACCCGAACTCCGTGCTCTGCCCGGCGCCGAGCTGGCCGTTGTAGTCCACGTTGGTGAACCGGACCGTGCCCGTGCTGCCGCTCGCCGTGGCGCTCCACGTGTTCGTGACGCTCGCGCCACCCGGCAGCGTCATGGTGACGGCCCACCCCAGGGTGCCACCCGAACCGGCGGTCACCCGGACCGTGGCCACGAACCCGCCGGTCCACGCATTCAGCGACACCGAGGCCGAGCAGCCGCCCTGCGACGGCGGCGGCGAGGTGGTGGTGGGCGGCGGCGCCGTGGTGTTCGGCGGCGGGGTGGTGGTCCCGCCGGCGTTCAGCGCGTTGAGCACCGAGGTGTACGCGGCCTTCTTGTTCCCGGCACAGTCGAACAGCAGCGCGTTGTCCGAACCGCGCCACGAGTCGCAGTCACGCACGCCCCACACCGTGATGCCGGTGCACCGCGACACCGCGAGGCAGGCGCGGGTGACCGTGCCGTAGATGTTCGCCTGGTTACCGCCGGTCGTCACGTCCAGCTCGGTGATCTGCACGTCCACGCCCAGGTCGGCGAAGCGCTGGAGGTTTGCCTGGTAGTCACCCGGGATCGTGGTGCCCAGGTGCGACTGGAAGCCCACGCAGTCGATCGGCACGCCCCGGGCCTTGAAGTCGCGCACCATGTTGTAGATGCCCGTCGACTTCGCGTTGATCCCGTCGGTGTTGTAGTCGTTGTAGCAGAGCTTGGCGCCCGGGTCCGCGGCCCGCGCGGCGCGGAAGGCCGCCTCGATCCAGTCGTTGCCGGTGCGCTGGAGGTTGGAGTCGCGGCGTCCGCCGGAGCCGCCGTCGGCGAACGCCTCGTTCACCACGTCCCAGGCGTAGATCTGCCCCCGGAAGTGGGTGGCGACCTGGGTGACGTGGTTGATCGCGGCGCTGCGCAACGCGCTGCCGGACAGGCCCTGCGCCCAGCTCGGCTGCTGGGCGTGCCAGAGCAGCGTGTGACCACGCACGCTCATGCCGTTGGCCCGGGCGTGGCTGACCAGCCGGTCGCCGCCGGTGTAGGTGAACCGCCCCTGCTGGGGCTCGGTGGCGTCCCACTTCATCTCGTTCTCGGCCACCACGGAGTTGAACTCGCGGTTCAGGACGGTCGAGTACGTGCTGTCGGACAGCTTGCCGGTGGCGACCGCGGCGCCGAAGTAGCGGCCCTTCTCGGCCGCCGCCGCGCGCAGCGTCGTGCCGGCGTCGGCGGCGGGGGCCAGCGCCACCGCCATGCCGGCCACCAGCGCGCCGGCCAGCAGGCCGGTGGACAGCAGGGCTCTCGTTGGTCTCATGCGGATTCCTCTTCCGGGTTGCGACGGTGGTGATGCGACGCCTCGACCCGCGTCCGGTGGTGGTGTCGAGGTCCGACCAGCACGGCTCGCCCGGTGAGCCTTGCGGTGCTTCTGCCCTGTCTCGACTGTGAGCGATAACATCGACCACGTCAAGCCCGGTGGACTACGGATACACGTCCTCGTGCGCCTTGCGGTAGTCCGCGATCTCGGCCAGGCGGCCGGCCGCCGCGAGGGTCGCCCAGGCCGGGTTGCCGAGCAGGGCGCGCCCCACGGCGACCAGGTCGAACTCCCCGCCCGCCAGCCGGGTCGCGAGGCCGGACACCGACTCCGGCCGGCCCGGACGCAGGAAGTCGCGGGTCAGTCCCACCGAGCCCACGGTGATCGACGGCAGGCCGGTGAGGCGCTTCGCCCAGCCGGCCAGGTTCAGCGCCGAGCCGGCGAACGCCGGCTGCCAGAACCGGCGCTGCGAGGCGTGCAGGACGCCGGCGCCCGCGTCGGCGAACACGGTGAGGATCTCCCCCAGCTCGGCCGGGGTGTCGGCGACGCGGGCGTCGAAGGCCCGCTCCTTGAACTGCGAGAACCGCACGATCACCGGGCGGTCCGCCGGCAGGTGCGCGCGCACCGCGCGTACGACCTCGGCCGGGAAGGCCGCCCGCCGCGCCGGTGAGCCGCCGTACCTGTCGGTCCGGCGGTTGGTGTACGGCCAGAGGAACTCGTCCAGCAGGTATCCGTGCGCGGCGTGGATCTCCACGGCGTCGAAGCCGACCCGGCCGGCCGCCCGCGCCGCGGTCGCATACGCCGCCAGCAGCTCGTCGGCGTCGGCGAGCGTCATCGCGCGCCCGACCGGCCGCCCCGGTTCCGGTACCCCGGACGGTGTCCACGCCGGACGGCCGTCCACCGGCTCCCGCAGGCTGCCCAGGTGCCACAACTGGGCGGCGATGCGGCCGCCGACGGCGTGGACCGCCTCGACCACGCGCCGCCAGCCGGCCTCGGCCGGCCCGGGCGTCAGCCTCGGCACGGTGTCCTCGTGGCCGGCGCTGGGGTGGTCCACCAGGACGCCCTCGGTGACGACCAGTCCGATGCCCTGCTCGGCGCGCCGCCGGTAGTAGTCGGCCGCCTCCGGGGAGGGCACCCCACCGGGCGCGCGGTTGCGGGTCATCGGGGCCATGACGATCCGCGATCGCAGCGGCATTCCGGCGACGGTGACGGGTTCGAGCAGGGCTGCCACCGGCGATCCGGTGTCGACGGTTCCGGTCATGGCCCGACGGTAGGAGGTGACACCGGTGTCAGGGGCAAGCCCGATCAGGCCGCCGGCGTCGCGGCCTCGTCGGGGACGGTCATGTCGGCGATCACGTCGTCGAGCACCGAGACGGCGTGCGCGAGCCGCGCCATCTCGGCGACCATCCGGGACCGCTCCTCGCGCAGCCGGTCGGTGAGCCACCCGGTGCGGATCTCGGGGTCGGTGACGCAGGGCAGCAGCTCGGACATCCGCCGGCTGCTCAGCCCGGCGTCGAAGAGCCGGCGGATGAGGTCGATCCGCGCGACCGCCGACTCCGCGAACACCCGCTGTCCGCTGGCGGTGCGGACGGCCGCGAGCAGGCCCTGCTGCTCGTAGTAGCGGATCGACCGCGCACTGACCCCGGTGCGTGCCGACAGCTCCCCGATCCGCATCACGCCCACCCTCCGTCGCGCCCTCCGCCCCGAGCATGCCAGCTGCCGCCACTGCGGATCACCGTGTCGGGGTCGCCTGTTACGGTTCCGCCGCCCTTGCCGCAGCCGCACCGGAGGTTGGTGTGATCAACTCGCACGTGTCGTCGTTCGCCGGGATGCCGGTCCTGCCGTTCACCCCCGGCATGACACCGCCGGCGGACCCGTCCGCCGTGGCCTGGCGACTGGAGGTCGAGGAGTTCGACGCCGACCCGGAGGAGTTCGCCGGCCTGGTGGGCGCCATGCTGGACGAGGTGCCGCCGGAGGCGGTCCGGGCCGTCGTGGTGGGCGAGTGGGGCGAGGCGTACGAGCGACCGCTCCCGGTGGACCTGCTGGTCGACGCCGCATCGCGCTGGACCGGGCTGCGGGCGCTGTTCCTCGCCGACCTGACCTACGAGCAGTGCGAGATCTCCTGGCTCAGCCACGGCGACGTCACTCCGCTGCTCGCCGCGTACCCCGGGCTGGAGGTGCTGTGGATCCGTGGCGCCCAGGGCCTGCGCCTGGAGCCGGTGCGGCACACCGGGCTGCGGGAGCTGCGGTTCGAGTCCGGCGGCCTGCCGGGCGCGGTCGTGCGCGCGGTCGGCGGCTGCGACCTGCCGGAGCTGCGCCGGCTGGACCTGTGGCTCGGCCGGGCGGACTACGGCGGCGACACCACCGTCGACGATCTCGCGGCGGTGCTGGCCGGCGAGCGCCTGCCGGCGGTGCGGCACCTGGCGCCGTGCAACGCGGAGATCGCCGACGCGGTCGCCGCGGCGGTGGCCACCGCGCCTGTCGTCGGGCGGCTGGAGGTCCTCGACCTGTCGATGGGTGCGCTCACCGACGAGGGCGCGGCCGCGCTGCTGGCCGGTCAGCCGTTGACCCACCTGCGCCGGCTCGACCTGCACCACCACTTCCTGTCCGAGGAGGTGGCCGCGTCGGTGGTCGCCGCGCTGCCGGGCGTCGAGGTCGACGTCTCCGACGCGCAGACCGCCGAGGAGTACGACGGCCGCGCCTACCGCTTCACCGCGGTCGGGGAGTGAGCGACGGATGACGTTCGCCGCCCACGCCCGGACCTTCGCCGGGCGGCCGGTCGTCGAGGTTCCCACCGACGGTCCTCTTCCCACCGTGGCGGGTCCCGTCTCGTGGCGGTTCGCCAGGTCAGAGTGGGACCAGACGAACGAGGAGAAGCCGTCCGACGGGTTCCGGGCGGCGTTCGAGGAGTTCGTCGACCGGGCCGGACCGACGGTGGAGTCCCTGGTCGTCGGCGCCTGGGGCTACGCCGCGTTCAATCCCGCGCCGATCGCCCAGCTCTGCGCCGCCGCGCCGCGCCTGCCGGCGCTGCGCGCGCTGTTCCTCGGCGACATGGTCACCGAGGAGTGCGAGGTCTCCTGGATGAAGGTCGGCGACGTCAGTCCGCTGCTGGACGCGTACCCGCACCTGGAGGTGTTGCGCGTGCGGGGCGGGGACGACTTCCGCTTCTCCCCCGTCCGGCACGACCGGCTGCGTGGGCTGGCGGTGGAGAGCGGCGGCCTGCCGAAGGAGTTCGTCCGGGCCGTGCTCGACTCCGACCTGCCCGCGCTGACCGATCTGGAGCTGTGGCTGGGCACCCCCGACTACGGCGGCGACACGACCACCGCCGACCTGGCCCCGCTGCTCGACGGCTCGCGGTTCCCGCGGCTGCGCCGGTTGGGGCTGCGCAACGCGGAGGCCGCCGACGACCTCGCCGGCGCGCTGGCCGCCGCGCCCGTGGTGCGCCGGCTCGACCGGCTCGACCTGTCGCTCGGCACGCTCGGCGACTCCGGTGCGGCGGCGCTGCTGGCCGGTCAGCCGCTGACCCACCTTTCCGACCTCGATCTGCGCCACCACTTCCTGTCCGAGGAGACGGCGGCGACGGTGGTCGCGGCCCTGCCCGGGGTGCGGGTCGACGTGTCCGACCCCCAGGAGCCGGACGTCTACGACGGTGAGAGCTACCGGTACACGGCGGTGTCGGAGTGACATGCGCCTGACCGTCGTCGGCAACCCGGCCAACCGTCGGGTCTCCCTGTTCACCCGGGCGGTGCTGGCCGCCGGCCTGCCCCGGCCCGAGGTGCTGCCCTGGGTCGACGTGCTGACCGGCGCCGCGCCGCCGCCGGCCGGCGCGCTGGTACGGGTCGACTCCGCGGGTGAGGACCCGACCGTCGACCGGCTGCTGCGCGGCG
>NZ_CADEAU010000250.1 GCF_902825405.1 Micromonospora maritima
GCCCTGGTCACGCTGGCCCCGTCACTGGTGGTGGCGTTGTTCTCGCCGTTCGCCGCGCTGCGCCGGGTGTGGCAGGGGCCGCCGCCGGAGCTGCTCACCCCGCCGCCGGACGCCGTGGACCCCACCCACGTGCTCACCGCGCTGCTGCTCACCGCGACGGCGGCGCTGGCCGCGACCGGGTTCAGCGGCGGACGCCGGTCCCGGGCGGTGCCGGTGGTACTGCCCGGCGCCGCGCTCACCCTGCTGATCACGCCGGTGGCGTTGGGCCGCGGCTGGCCGGTGACCGCGTTGGCCGGGCTGGCCGTCTTCACCATCTCCATGCTGGGGCTGGCGCTGACGCCGCCGCCCCCGCTGGTGGAGCCGGCCCGGTCGATCCGGGTCGCCCGGGTGCTGGTCTTCGTGATCGGGCTCGCCGCCGGGGGCGCCGGGCTCTGCGGCAGCCTCGCCACCCGCGACCTGACCCTGTTCACGCTGGGCGGCGCAGTCGGCGTGGGCACGGTGGCCGCGTTGTTCGGCACCACCCAGCGGGCCCGCATCCTCGGGTGGTTGTTCGGCTCGCTGATGGCCCAGCTCTTCGCGCTCACGCTCGGGCTGGTGGTGGGGCTCGCCGCGGTCTGGTCCGCCTTCGGGGTACTCGCGGTCGGCGCCGCGTTGCAGGTCTTCGCCGCCACGCTGCCCCGGTTGCGCCGTCCGGAGGCGTACCGGGAGGCGGCCACCGTCGAGTGGAGCGGCTACGGGGCGGCCCTCATCGCGCTGGCGCTGGCGTACGACTCGCCCCGGCACATCGCCGCGCTGCTGGCCGCGTGGGGCGCGGTGCTCGGGGTGGCGGCCAGCCGTCCGGGCCGCCGTCCGATGGAGCGCAACCTGCTGTTCTGGGCGGTGGTGGCCTGCGAGATCAGCGCCTGGTGGATCCTGATGCGGGTGGCCGACGTGGCGCTGCCGGAGGCGTACACGTTGCCGTTCGCGGCGCTCGCGTTGCTGGTCGGGGTGCTGCAACTGCGCCACCGGCCCGACCTGTCGAGCTGGGTGGCGTACGGACCGGCTCTGGTGACCGCGTTCCTGCCCACGCTGGCGATCGTGATCGCGACCGATTCCAGCATGCTGCGTCAGGTGCTGCTGCTGCTCGGTGCCGTGGCGGTGCTGATCTTCGGCTCGACGAGCCGGCAGCAGGCGCCGGTGATCGTCGGTGCGACGGTCACCGCGATCGCCGCGGTGCACGCGCTGTTCAGTCTCGGCCCGTGGCTGGTGCTGATCCCGGTCGGCATCGTCCTGCTGGTGCTGGGCGCGAGCAACGAGCGTCGCCGGCGGGCCCAGGAGCGCCTCCAGACCGCGCTGCGCGGCATGCGGTAGGTCCGGGCGCGGCGGTGGAGGGTACGCACACGCGCCATCCCGGTCGGCCACGATCGGTGACCGGCCGGGGTGAGCACGCGGGGTGACGAACGGTCAGGCGAGCGAGGCGCGCAGCGCGGCTTCCTTCTCGGCGACCAGGTCCTCCAGGCTCGCCTGGTAGGCGGCCATCCGGTCGCGCAGCGCCGGGTCGGAGGCGCCCAGGATGCGGACGGCGAGCAGGCCGGCGTTGCGGGCGTTGCCGATCGACACCGTGGCGACCGGCACGCCGGCCGGCATCTGCACGATGGACAACAGCGAGTCCATCCCGTCCAGGTGCTTGAGCGGCACCGGCACACCGATCACCGGCAGCGGGGTGACCGAGGCGACCATGCCGGGCAGGTGCGCCGCCCCGCCCGCGCCCGCGATGATCACGCGGACGCCACGACCGGCGGCGGCCCGGCCGTACTCGATCATCTTGAGCGGGGTGCGGTGCGCCGAGACCACACCCACCTCGTGCGGCACGCCGAACTCGTCGAGCGCCTCGGCGGCGGCCCGCATGGTCGGCCAGTCCGAGTCGCTGCCCATGATCAGCCCGACGGTGCGTTCGCTCATGCGCGTCCTTCCTGGAGCCAGCGGGCGGCACGCGCGGCCCGGGCTCGTACCTCGGCCAGGTCGGTGCCGAGCACCGTGACGTGACCGATCTTCCGGCCCGGTCGGACCTGCTTGCCGTAGAGGTGGACCTTGGCGCCGGGCTCGGCGGCGAACAGGTGGTGCAGCCGCTCGTCGATCGAGATCCCACCCGGCTCACCGCCGAGCACGTTCGCCATCACCACGACCGGCGCGGCGAGCGAGGTGTCCCCCATCGGATAGTCGAGCACCGCCCGCAGGTGCTGCTCGAACTGCGAGGTCCGGGCCCCCTCGATGGTCCAGTGCCCCGAGTTGTGCGGACGCATGGCCAGCTCGTTGACGACCAGGCCGGCGGGCGTGTCGAACAGCTCCACCGCGAGCAGCCCGACCACGCCGAGCGCGGTGGCCAGGTCGATGGCGAGCTGCTGCGCCGCGACCGCCCGCTCCTCCGGCAGGTCGGGCGCGGGCGCCAGCACCTCGACGCAGATGCCGTCGCGCTGCACCGTCTCCACCACCGGGTACGCGGCCACCTGACCGAACGGCGACCGGGCGACCTGCACCGCCAGCTCCCGCCGCAGCGCCACCCGCTCCTCGACCAGCAGCGGGGTGCCGCCTTCGAGCAGTGTCGCGGCCAGCTCGGCGGCCTGGTCGGCGTCGTCCACCATCCAGACGCCGCGCCCGTCGTAGCCGCCCCGGGCGGCCTTGAGCACCACCGGCCACCCGGTCTCCCGGCCGAACGCCACCAGGTCCGCCGGCGACTCCACCGGACGCCAGGCCGGGTTGGGCGCGCCCAACTCACCGAGGCGCTCCCGCATCACCCGCTTGTCCTGCGCGTGCACCAGCGCCTCGGCCGGCGGGAACAGCTTCACGCCCTCGTCGGTGAGCGTGCGGATGTGGTCGTTGGGCACGTGCTCGTGGTCGAACGTGACCACGTCGCAGCCCTTGGCGAACGTGCGCAGGGCGGTCAGGTCGGTGTGATCGCCGTACTGGACGTCGGCGGCGACCAGCGCCGCGCCGTCGTCGGGGGCGAGCGCCAGCACGCGCAGCGACTGACCGAGGGCGATGGCGGCCTGGTGGGTCATCCGGGCCAACTGGCCGCCACCCACCATGCCCACGACGGGGAGTCCGGTCCGGGAGTCCATAGCGCCGCCAGCCTATCCGGGCCGGCGACACCCCCGGCCGCTGGGCCCGCCCCCGTCCCACCGCCGGTAAACGGGACGGCGACCGGAACCGAAGACGCCGTGACGGCTCAGCCGAGTTGGGCGACCAGGTCCTCGACCGAGGTCACCGGCCGCTGGCAGACGAACCCCCGGCAGACGTACGCGGTGGGCCGCCCGTCGACCAGCGGACGGTCGGCCAGCAACGGCACACCCGGCTGGTCCGGGGCGCCGGCCACCACCACCGCGCCGGGCGGGGCGTGCCGGCGGGCGGCGGCCACCAGCGGGTCGCCCTCCGGGTCGTCGGTCACCACCGCGATCTCGTACGGGCCGGAGAGCAGCGCCTCCCCGACCGTGGCGGCGTAGCCGGTGAACCGGGCGTGCCGGTCGACGATCGGCGCGACCGTGGACAGGGTCACCTCGGCCGCCTCCCGGTAGCGGGTCTCCCCGGTCAACGCCGCGTACGCGACGAGCGCCGCGACGACCGCCGAGCGGCCGGACGGGGTCGCGTTGTCGGTCGGGTCGGCGGGCCGGGTGACCAGGCGCTCGGCGTCGTCGGCGGTGTCGTAGAAGCCGCCGTCGGCAGACGCGAACCGGGCCAGGGCCACGTCGAGCAGCTGCCCGGCCAGCGTCAGCCAGCGCCCCTCGCCGGTGAGCTGGTGCAGCGCGCAGAACGCCTCCGCGACGCAGCCGTAGTCCTCCAGCACCCCGGCCGGCTCGCCGACGACCCCGTCCCGGGACACCCGGCGCAGGCGGCCGTCGACCAGGTGCACGGCGGCCAGGTGCTCGGCGGCGTCGCGCATGGCCCCGTCGGCGACGATGACCACGCCCTCCATCAGGTTCGCGTCCTCGTCGTCCCGGGACGCGTAGAGCGCGGCGACCTGCTGGAACTCCGCGAGCGCGGTGATCGCCAGCCCGTTCCAGGCGGCCACCACCTTGTCGTCGCGGGCCGGCTGCGGCCGGGTGTCCCGGGCGGCCAGCAGCCGGCCCACCACCTCCTGCCAGCGGGCCCGGACCGCCGGGTCGGCGTCGTCGACGTCGCGGGCCAGGCGCAGGACGCTGGCGCCGTGCTCGAACGTGCCGCCGGCGGTGACCTCGAACAGGTCGGCGGCGAAGCGACCGTCGGACTCCCCCAGCACCTCGACCAGCTGCGCCGGCGTCCAGACGTAGGTGAGTCCCTCGACGCCCTCGGTGTCCGCGTCCAGCGCGGAGGCGAAGCCCTCGCCGGGCCGGTGCAGCTCGTCGGCGAGGAAGCGGGCGGTGTCCCGGGCGACGCGGCGGGCCAGCCTGTCGCCGGTCAGCCGCCAGAGCTGGGTGTAGACGCGCAGCAGCAGCGCGTTGTCGTAGAGCATCTTCTCGAAGTGCGGCACGGTCCAGTGGCCGTCCACCGAGTAGCGGGCGAAGCCGCCGGCCAGCTGGTCGTTCAGGCCGCCGCGGGCCATCGCCTCGCAGGTGTGCCGGACGATCTCCAGGCTCCGCGCCGACCCGGTACGCCGGTGGTGGCGGAGCAGGAAGAGCAGGTTCATGTGCGGCGGGAACTTCGGCGCGCCGCCGAACCCGCCGTTCGTCTCGTCGTACTCCCTCGAGAGCTGGTCGGCGGCGCCGTCGAGCAGTTCGGCGGTGAGCGGGGCGGTCACGCCGCCGACGGCCTGGGCGCCACCGATCGCCTCGACCACGGCGGCGCCCTGCCGCAGCACCGCCTCGCGCTGGTCCCGCCAGGCGGCGGCGACCGAGCCGAGCAGCCGGACGAAGTTGGTGCGGGGGAAGTAGGTGCCGCAGAAGAACGGCGTGCCGTCCGGGGTGGCGAACACGGTCATCGGCCAGCCGCCCTGCCCGGTCATGGCCTGGGTGGCGGTCATGTAGACGGCGTCGACGTCGGGGCGTTCCTCCCGGTCGACCTTGACGCAGACGAAGTCGTCGTTCATGAGCCGGGCCACGGCCTCGTTCTCGAACGACTCGTGGGCCATCACGTGGCACCAGTGGCAGGCCGCGTAGCCGACCGAGATCAGCACCGGCACGTCGCGGCGCCTCGCCTCGGCGAACGCCTCGTCGCACCAGGGCCACCAGTCGACCGGGTTGTCGGCGTGCTGGAGCAGGTAGGGCGAGGTGGCCTCGGCGAGTCGGTTCACCACCCGACCCTATCCGCCGCGCCGGACCGCCGCCCCCGGACCGGTCGGAGCCACGAGCCGTCCTTCCGCTATTCACCTTTGTCTATTTGAATCGGCGCATGGCCGGCGTCGTCCACCGCCGGCACGTCCGAAGGAGACGGTCCATGCGCAGACTCCCCGCCCTGCTCGCCCTCGCCGCCCTCACCGGATCCCTGCTGGCCCCCGGCACCGCGTCCGCCGAGGTCCCGCCGCAGACCCGGTGGTCCGCCACCACCGGCGTGGGGATCCACAACACGTACGAGCGTGGCACCTACACCTACCTGGCGCAGGCGCTCGACGCCCGGCCCGGCCTGATCGAGCTGGACGTCTGGCCGGACGTGTTCGCCCGGCAGTGGCGGGTCAGCCACAGCAACCCGCTCGGCAACGACAACAACTGCGTCGCCGCCACCAGCGCCGCCCAGCTCTACACCGGGACCCGGAACAAGAACCTGGAGCACTGCCTGGACGACATCCGGCTCTGGCTGGGCGCCCACCCCGACGCCGGCCCGCTGATCCTCAAGCTGGAGCTCAAGACCGGCTTCAGCAGCCGCACCGGGCAGGGACCGGCGCAGCTCGACGCGGTGCTCGCCGCCCGCCTCGGCGACCGGGTGTTCCGCCCGGCCGACCTGCTCGGCGGCCACCCGGACCTGGACGCCGCCGCCCGGGCCGACGCCTGGCCGACCCGCGCCCAACTCGCCGGCAAGGTGATCGTGGAGCTGATCCCGGGCACCGTCGAGGAGGGCAACCCGACCGACACGCTGTGGACCGACGTCGAGTACGCCCGGCACCTGAACGGCCTGGCGGCGGTCGGCACGCTGGGCAGCGCGCGGGCGTTCCCGGCGGTGCACCGGGCCCAGGCCGGCGACCCCCGGACCCGGTACGCGGACCCGGCCCTGCGCCGGTGGTTCGTGCTCTTCGACGGCGACGCCTCGGCGTACGTCACCGGCGGCGTCGACACCGCCTGGTACGACGCCAACCACTACCTGCTGGTGATGACCGACGCGCAGAACGTCCCGCCGGCGGTCGGCAGCGGTGACCCCGACGCGGCGGCGGCCCGGGTCGCCCAGTTGGCGAGGGCGCACGCCAGCATCGTCTCCGCCGACTGGGCGTCGTTGCCCGCCGTCCTCGACGACGTTCTTCCGCGAGGCTGAGCCGAGCCCTCCGCGCCGTCGGTGCGAGGCCGATCGGCTCCCGCGCCGTCGGGCCCGCCCGGCGGCGCGGACCGCTCAGGAGGCGCCGTCGGCGCGCAGCGGGAAGACGTTGCCCCGCGCGGTGTCGCGCAGCGACCCCAGCACCGCCCCGATCTTGTCCGCCGGCATCGGCTTGAAGAAGTGGTAGCCCTGCGCGGCGGTGCACCCCAGCTCGGCGAGCGCGGTGCGCTGCTCGGCGGTCTCCACCCCCTCGGCCACCACCCGCAGCCCCAACTCGTGGGCGAGCCCGACCGTGGTCCGGACGATCGCCGCCGCCTCCGGCGAGTCGGCCATCCGGATGACGAAGGACCGGTCCACCTTCAGCTCGTCGACCGGAATGCGGGTGAGGAAGGTCAACGAGGAGAAGCCGGTGCCGAAGTCGTCGACGGCGAGCTGCACGCCCATCGCCCGCAGCGTCGCCAGCACCTCGTCGATGATCTCCAACTCGCTCATCACCACGGTCTCGGTGATCTCCAGGACCAGCCGGTGCGGCGGGACCTGGTGCCGGCGCAACGCCTCCTCGATCTCGGTGGGCAGCCGCGGGTCGAGCAGGCTACGGGCGGACAGGTTCACCGAGATCGGGACGTCCAGCCCTTCCCGCGCCCACCCGGCGGCCACCGCCAGCGCCTTGTCCAGCACGTAGCGGGTGAAGCTGCCGAGCTGCTCGCTGTTCTCCACCGGGCGGATGAAGTCGGCCGGGCCGAGCCAGCCCCGGCGCGGATGCCGCCACCGGATCAACGCCTCCACCCCGGTCGGCGCGCCGGTGGCCAGGTCCACCGCCGGTTGCAGCGCCAGCACCAGTTGGTCGTCGGTGGCCAGCGCCTCCCGCAGCTCCGCGAGCAACGCCAGGTGGTCGGTGCTCGCCGCGTCCCGGGAGCTGTCGTACGCGGCGACGTTGCCGCCGCCCTCCTTCGCCTGGTACATGGCGATGTCGGCGCGCCGCAACAGCTCGGTCAGGTCGGCGACCCCGGCGTCGGCCACCACCACGCCGACCGCCACCTCGACCGACATCCGTACCCCGGCCACCTCGGTCGGCGCGGCGAGCCGCTCGGCGACCTCGCGGGCCTGGCGCATCGCGTACGCCAGCGGGCCGCTCCGGTCGTCGACCACCGGTACCGAGGTGAGCAGCAGGGCGAACTCGTCACCGCCGAGGCGCCCGAGCAGGTCACCCGGCCGGGTCAGCGCGGCCAGCCGGTTGGCGGTGAGCCGCAGCAGCTGGTCGCCGGCCGAGTGCCCGAGCGTGTCGTTGACCTCCTTGAACTGGTTCACGTCCAGCAACAGCAGCGCCACCGGGTGGTCGTGGGCCCGCTGCCGCAACGCCTCGTCGCCGCGGGCGAGCAGCGCCGCCCGGTTGAGCAGGCCGGTGAGCTGGTCGTGCACCGCGTCGTACGACGAGCGGGCGGCGACCAGCCGCAGCTCGCGGTGGGTCGCGGCGTCGTGCAGCGCGGCGGCCAGGGCGTCGGAGAAGGCGGCCACCCCGTCGTGTTCCCGGGCGGTGGGCGGGGCGGACCGGGCGAACC
>NZ_CADEAU010000251.1 GCF_902825405.1 Micromonospora maritima
CGGCGCGCGCCGCTGCGGGCCTGGCAGTTGCGTCCGGGCGCGTTGGCGCCGGCCGTGACCCCGGGACTGCGGGTGGACGGGGCGCAGGTGTCGGCGTACAAGCCGGCCGAGGACGGCGACGGCGCGGTGCTGCGGCTGGTCAACCCGACGTCCGCGCCGGTCGAGGCGACGGTGTCCGGGCTCGCCGGCACGTCCGTCGAGTGTGATCTCGCGGAGCGGCCGGTGGGCGGTGCGGTGGCCGGCGACCGGATCGCGCTCGGCCCGTTCGCGACGCGCAGCTTCCGGGTCACCGGCTGAGCGTTCGGCGCCTGTGGTGGGGTCCCGCCGGCCCGCGTGCCGGTGCGGGCCCCGCCACCGCTTTCGGCCCGCGCGCATTGTCCGGCCGGGCCCGCTGCCGTACGCTCGGTCCCGGCTCGCCCTCACGAACCGTGAGGAGCACTCATGCCCTGGAACCGCCTGCTGACCCTCGGGGTCGGCGCCTGTGCGGCGGTCACTCTCAGCCTGCCGGTCGCCGCCGTCCCGGCCTCGGCCACCACCTCCCACCACCGCGCCGGCGGCAGCCTGGTGCTGGTCGGCGGCGCGCTCGCCGACGACAACCGGGAGGTCTACGAGGACATCGTCCGGCTGGCCGGCGGCCCCGGCCGGGCCCGGATCGGCATCGTCACCGCCGGCGCCCCGGTGCCGGCCGAGGACCCGGACGCCAATACCCCGGACTGCAACAACAGCGTCTGCAACGGCGACTACTACGCCGACCTGTTCCGGTCCTACGGGGTGGCCGACGCGCAGTGGATCCCGATCGACCTGGACCACCCGGCCGCCGCCGACGACCCGGCGGTGGTCCGGCAGATCGAGTCGATGACCGGCTTCTTCTTCGGCGGCGGCGACCAGTACCGCTACGTCACCACCATGACCCGGGGGAAGGCGCAGCGGGACAGCGCGGCGCTCGCGGCCGTGCGGCGCAAGCTGCGCGGTGGCGCGGTCGTCGCCGGCACCAGCGCCGGCGCGCAGATCATGGCCGGCCGCGACATGATCACCGGCGGGTCGACCGAGCCGGGGCTGCGCGACGGCGCGAAGCCGGGCTACTTCGACGACCCGGCAGTGCTCGGCTACCTGCCCCGGGGCGGTTTCGGGTTCTTCACCGCCGGGCTCGTCGACACCCACTTCTCCCGTCGCGGGCGGGAGGCGCGCTCGATCCGGCTCGCCTCGGACACCCGGCACACCCGGGTCTTCGGGCTGGACGAGAACACCGCGCTGGAGGTGACCGGCGTGGGTGGTCGGCGTACCGCGCTGCGGGTGCTCGGCCAGCGCGGGGTCAGCGTGCTCGACCTGCGCCGGGCCCGGGTGACCGACCACGGTGGCGTGTGGGGGATCGAGGGCGTGCGGTGGAGCCGGCTCACCGCCGGTGACGCGTACGTCGCGCCGCGCTGGACCGTGGTGCCGGCCGCCGGCAAGCCGCGCGTGCGGCCGGCGGCGGGACCGTGCACGGCGACGCCGTCCGAGGACGTCTTCTACGACTACGCCATGGTCGGCCTGGTCGAGGAGGGGCTCGCCGCCCGCACCGGTTGCGTGGCGGTCGGCGGCACGTCGTACGAGAAGGACCCGCAGTGGTCGGCGCGGCTGACCCGGGGTTCCGGGTTCGCGGCCTTCCGGGGCGCGACGGCGACCACGTTCACCGACGTGGTGGTCGGCATCCGACCGGCCTGACGTGGGTGCGGCGGCGCCGGGCCGGGGGGTCCGGCGCCGCCGTCACGAAGTTGTAACAGAGGTTACGTATTGAGCAGTGAACTTAATGGATGTAACTTCTGTTTCATCGCTTCGTGGCCCCTCGGAGGTGCCCATGTCCCCTTCCCGCAACCCTCGCCGGCTCGCCGTGACGGCGGCCGCCGCCGCGCTGCTCACCGTCGCCCCGCTCGGCGTCACCGCCGCCCACGCCCAGGTCACCCGGGTACGCCAGGGCAGCGCCACCGACGTCACCCGGGCGAGCTGGTCCGGCCCCGCGTACACCATGAACGGCTCCGGCGGCATCGTCACCGCGACCATGACGAAGGCGGTCGACGCCATCCGCGGCGGCACCGGCGCGATCGACGTGGTGGTGATCGCGGGCTCCGGCTCCACCACCCCGGAGTGCGACGTCATCACCCCGCTGGCCGGCGTCAACTCCTGCACCACGCTCACCCTCACCGCCGCCACGGACGGCAACAACAGCCAGGTCAACACCGACATCCGCAATGCCGAGTTCGTCTACTTCGCCGGTGGCGACCAGTGCCGCTACGTCGCCTGGAAGGGCACCGCGCTGGAGGCCTCGGTCGAGTCGGTGGTGGCCAAGGGCGGCGGCGTCGGCGGCGGCAGCGCCGGGCACCACGTCAACAGCGACGTCGTCTACGACGCCTGCACCGCCAGCGCCACCTCCTCCGGCGCGCTGGCCGACCCGTACGACCGGTCGCTGACGTTCACCACCGGGATGTTCCGCTGGCCGAACTACGCCGGCACGATCAACGACTCGCACTTCGTCACCCGGGACCGGATGGGGCGGACCATGGCGTTCGTGGCCCGCGCGGTCAAGGACGGGCTGGTCACCGGCGGCAAGGCGTGGGGCGTCGGGGTCGAGGAGGGCGCCTCGCTCTTCGTCGACCGCGCCGGCCGGGCCACGCTCAGCGGCCCCAGCGCCTACGTGGTGCTCGGTGACCACCAGCCCGAGGTGGCCGTCGCCCGGCAACCGCTTACCTACACCAACTTCAAGATCTGGAAGCTGACCAACGGGCAGAGCTACGACTTCGCCAACCGCCCCACCTGCGGCTACTACCTGCGCAGCGTGCGCGCCGGCGTGCCGGACGCCAACCTCTACAGTGGCACCCCGGTCACCGACTGCTCGACCACCCCGCCGCCGTCGGGCGGGTCCACGTTCGCCGAGGTGGAGCCGAACGACTCCCGCACGGCCGCCAACGACGTCTCCGGGCTGACCTTCCCGGCCACCGTGACCGGGGACATGAAGAGCACCTCGGACCGGGACTACTTCTCCCTCACGCTCGGCAGTGGACAGACGCTGACCGTGAACTGCGCGGTGCCGTCCGCGTACGACGCGGACCTCTACCTGCTCAACGCGAACGGGAGCACGTTGACCCGCTCGGTGAACGACGGCGCCGGAGCGGACGAGTCGGTCACGTTGACCCGCACCGCGTCCGGCTCCGCCACCTACCACCTCGACCTGGAGGCGTACGCCGGCTCCGGCACGGCCGACTACGCCTGCACCGTCACGAAGTCCTGACCCGGCACCCCCCGAGGGTCCGCGGGCGGGCGGCGACGCCCCGCCCGCGGACCCGCCGCCGCGGGGCGGGTGCGGGGCGGGCCGCTACGCTTCGCTCGTGTCGAACCCCGATGACGAGACCCAGGCCGTGGGGGTCGCGGCGCTGATCCGCCAGCGGCTCGGCGAGTGCAGCCCGGCCGAGCGCCGGGTGGCCCGCGCCCTGCTCGCCTCCTATCCGTCCGCCGGCCTGGGCACGGTCGCGGCGCTGGCCGACCGGGCCGAGGTGAGCGCCCCGACGGTGCTGCGCTTCCTGTCCCGGCTCGGCTTCGGCGGTTACCCGGAGTTCCAGCGGGCGCTGCGCGACGAGCTGGCCGAGCGGGAGACCTCGCCGCTGACCGCGTACCGGGCCACCGAACGCAGCGGGGCGCCGCCGCGCGGGGCGCTCTCCCGGGCCGCCGCGGCGCTGCCCGAGGCGGTGGCCGGCACGCTGGCCGACCTTCCGCAGGGTGAGCTGGACGCGGCCGTGCGCCTCTTCGCCGACCAGCAGTACCGGGTCACCGCCGCCGGTGGCCGGTTCTCCGCGCTGTTCGCCAACTACCTGGTGCTGCACCTGATGCAGGTGCGGGGCAACAGTCGGCTGCTGCCCGCCGGCCCGGTGGAGCGGGCCGACATGCTGGTGGACGTCGGCCGGCGGGACCTGGTCGTGCTCTTCGACTTCCGGCGGTACGAGGAGTCGACCCTGGCCCTGGCCCGGGAGGTGACCGGCCGGGGCGCCCGGGTGGTGCTGTTCACCGACAGGTGGCTCTCGCCGGTGGCCGGCCTGGCCGAGGTGGTGCTGCCCGCCCGGGTCGACTCGCCGTCGCCGTACGACAGTTTCGTGCCGACGTTGGCGCTGGTGGAGACGCTGGTGGCGGCGCTGATCGACAGGCTCGGCCCGGTGGCCGGCGCCCGCCTCAAGGCGATGGAGGGGGCGCAGCAGGCGTTCGGCGTGCGCTGAAACGCGCGTTACAGAAAACTGTAACCCCATCGAGATCGTAACGTGGGTTACAGTCCGGGGGCTGGCTCGTTCTGGCCCCCGGAAGGACTCCCCATGCGCATCCGTTCCCTTGCCCTGCTCGGCGTGACCTCGGCGCTGCTCGCCGCCACCGCCGCCTGCGGCTCCTCCTCCTCGGCCGGTGGCTCCGCCGACGAGATCAAGCCCGTCTCGGTCACCATCGACGGCGTCGGCGCGGTCGAGACCGACAAGGCCCTCGCCGCCAAGGTCCCCGCCGACGTGCGCGGCCGCGGCACCGTCACGGTCGCCACCAACGCCCCCTACCAGCCGTTCATCGACTTCAAGGTCGAGGGCCGCACCGACGAGTTCGTCGGCCTCGACCACGACCTGTTCCAGGCCGCCTCGGCCCGGCTCGGCCTGAAGGCCACCTTCAGCCAGCAGCCGTTCGACGGCCTGGTGCCCGGCCTCCAGGCCGCCAAGTACGACGCGATCGCCGGCGGCATCACCGACAAGAAGGAGCGCCAGCAGGTCGCCACGTTCGTCGACTACTCCGCCTCCGGCACCGGCTTCCTGGTCGCCGCCGGCAACCCGCTGGGCGTGAAGACGGTCGCCGACCTCTGCGGCCGCACGGTCGCCGTGCAGAAGGCCAGCAACCAGGCGAAGAACCTGGCGACCTACGCCAAGGAGAGCTGCGCCGGCCGGCCGTTGCAGGTCAAGGAGTACCCGGAGAACCCGCAGGCGGTGCAGGCGCTGATCGCCGGCAACGTGCAGGTCGTCGCCGCCACCCGGGTGAACCTGGTGGACACCGCCGGCGCGCTCGCCGGCAAGGCCGAGCTGGTCGCCGACCCGTCCTCGCCCAACGGCTGGCTGGCCAGCCCGAACGGCTTCGGCTTCCTCAAGGCGAACAAGGAGCTGGCCGAGGCGTACCGGGCCGCCGTGCAGTCGCTTATCGACGACGGCACCTACGGCAAGATCCTGGCCCACTGGAAGCAGACCCCGATCGCCGTCGAGAAGGCCACCATCGACCAGGCCATCGACTGACCCGGCGGACCGCCGCCCCCTGATCCGCGGTCGCCGGGCGCCCTCTGACTCCGTGAGGGCGGGCCCGGAGGCGCCCGGCGACCGCCGCACCCCTGCCGGAGGCACTCTCACGATGACCACCACCGACACCCCGGCGGTACGGGTCGTCCCCGTCCGCCACTACGGGCGCTGGCTGACCGCCCTGGTCGTGGCCGGCCTGGCCGCCCTGTTCCTGCGGGCGCTGCTGACCAGCCCCAACCTCGAACCCGGCACGGTCGCCCACTACCTGTTCCAGGACTACGTGCTCGACGGCGTGCTCACCACGCTCTGGCTCACCCTGCTCGCCATGGTCCTCGGCACCGCCGGCGGCATCCTGCTCGCCGTGCTGCGACTGTCGGACAACCCGGTGCTGCGCGGCGTGTCCTGGACGTTCATCTGGGTCTTCCGCGGCACCCCGCTGCTGGTGCAGATCATCTTCTTCGGCTTCCTCGGCGCGCTGTTCCCCCGGATCACCCTGAGCGTGCCGTTCACCGGCACCGTCCTGTTCGACAGGCCCACGAGCGTGGTGGTCACCGGCACCGTCGCCGCCGTGCTCGCGCTGTCGCTCAACGAGATGGCGTACGCCGCCGAGGTGATCCGCGGCGGCATCCTGGCCGTCGACGGCGGCCAGACCGAGGCCGCCGCCGCCCTCGGCATGAGCCCCACGCTCACCCTGCGCCGGGTGGTGCTGCCCCAGGCCATGCGCGTGATCATCCCGCCGATGGGCAACGAGACCATCACCATGCTCAAGTCGACGGCGTTGGTGTCGATCATCGCCGGGCGGGACCTGATGACCGCCGTGCAGAGCGTCTACCAGAACAACTACAAGGTGATCCCGCTGCTCGTGGTGGCGGCGATCTGGTACCTCGCCCTGGTCAGCCTCCTCTCCGCCGGCCAGTGGCTGGTCGAGCGCCGGTTCGGCCGCGGCTTCGCCCGGGGAGGCGTGCGATGACGGCGATGGTCCGTGCCGAGGGCGTCACCAAGCGGTTCGGCCCGGTCGAGGTGCTCAAGGGCATCGACCTGACCGTGGCCCCCGGCGAGGTGGCCTGCCTGCTCGGCCCCTCCGGCTCCGGCAAGTCCACGTTCCTGCGCTGCGTCAACCACCTGGAACGCATCGACGGCGGGCAGCTCTCGGTCGACGGCGAGCTGGTCGGCTACCGCCGCCAGGGCGACCGGCTGTACGAGCTGAAGGCCCGCGAGGTGGCCGTGCGTCGCCGCGACATCGGCATGGTCTTCCAGCGGTTCAACCTCTTCCCGCACCTCACCGCGCTGGGCAACGTGACCGAGGCGCCGGTGCGCGTGCTGCGCACCCCGCGCGCGCAGGCCCGGGAGGAGGCGCTGCGCCTGCTCGACCGGGTCGGGCTGGCCGACCGCGCGCACCACTACCCGAGCCAGCTCTCCGGCGGGCAGCAGCAGCGGGTGGCCATCGCCCGGGCGATGGCCATGCGACCCAAGCTGATGCTCTTCGACGAGCCCACCTCGGCGCTCGACCCGGAGCTGGTCGGCGAGGTGCTGGACGTGATGAAGGGCCTCGCCGCCGACGGCATGACCATGGTCGTGGTGACCCACGAGATGGGCTTCGCCCGCGAGGTCGCCGACCAGGTCGCGTTCCTCGACGACGGCGTGGTGGTCGAGGTCGGCCCACCGGACGAGGTGCTCGGCCGCCCCCGGCACGAGCGCACCCGCGCCTTCCTCGACAAGGTGCTCTGATGGATCCGCTGCTCGGCGCGGCCGGCGACCGGCTGTCCGCCTACCACGACCGGCTCGCCCGGCTGGTCGCCGTCGACTCCGGCTCCGGCCAGGTCGACGGGCTGCGGGAGGCCGCCGACCTGGTGCAGGGCTGGTGCCTCGCCGCCGGCCTGGCCGTCGAACGGGTGCCGGTCGCCGACCAGGAGAGCCGGCCGCTCGGGGACGTGCTGGTCGCCCGCCGGCGCGGCACCGGCACCCGCCGGATCCTGCTCGCCGGCCACCTGGACACCGTCTTCCCGCCCGGCACGGCCGCCGCCCGCCCCTTCCGGGTGCACGACGGCCGGGCGTACGGCCCGGGGGTCAGCGACGACAAGGGCGGCGTGCTCGCCGGGCTGGCCGCCGTCGAGGTGCTCACCACGTTGGACCGCCACCGGTACGGCGAACTGGCGCTCGTCTGCACGCCGGACGAGGAGATCGGCTCGGTGGGCAGCAGGTCGCTGCTGCGTACCCTCGGGGCCGAGACCGACGTGGCGCTCTGCCTGGAGTGCGCCCGCGACAACGGCGACCTGGTGTCGGCCCGCAAGGGCGTCGCCGACCTCGCGGTGACGCTGCGCGGGCGGGCCGCGCACGCCGGCATCGAGCCGGAGCGGGGTGCCAACGCGTTGCTGGCCGCCGCCCGGCTGACCGTCGCGTTGGACCAGCTCAACGGCCGGTGGCCGGGGGTGACCGTGAACGTGGGCGTGCTGGAGGCGGGCGGCCGGCCCAACGTGGTCGCCGACCGGGCCCGGATGCTCGTCGACCTGCGCGCCTGGCGCACCGGCGAGTACGAGGCGGCGCTGGCCGAGATCCGTCGGCTGGTCGCCGAGCCGGTCGTGTCCGGGGTGCACGCCGAGTTGGCCGTGCACGCGCCCACCCCGCCCTGGGAGCCGGGGCCGGCCGGGCGCCGGCTGGC
>NZ_CADEAU010000252.1 GCF_902825405.1 Micromonospora maritima
CGCCCGGATCCGGGACTCGCTTCGCCGGCTCGACCAGCGGCACCCGGCGCTCGCGGCCCACCTGCGCGAGTCCGTCACCACCGGCACCACCTGCCGCTACCTCCCACCCGAGCCGGTGCGCTGGCGCCTCTGACCGGCCCTGCCCCGGCCGGCCCTGCCCCGGCCGGCTCTGTCCGGCCCTGCTTGCCCCGCCCCGGGCCGCCCTCCGCCCCGGCCGCCCACCACCCGGGGCGGCCCGGCCGGGACGGCGGTACGGACGTCAGCGGCGGTTGTAGCGGTGCATCGTCAGGGAGCCGAAGACCACCACGAAACCGGCGCTCCAGAGCAGCAGCCACATCGTGTTGGTGGCGTCCATCGAGCCGCCCATCGCGGCCCGCACCGAGGCGACCAGGTGGGTGATCGGGTTGACCTTGACGAACGCCTGCAACCAGCCCGGCATGGTGGACGGGTCGACGAACACGTTGCTCAGGAACGTCAGCGGGAACAGCACCATCATGCTGACGCCCATCACCGACTTCTCGCTGCGCAGCACCAGGCCGAAGAACGTCCACACCCAGGAGAACGCGAACGAGAAGACCACCAGCAGGCCGATCCCGGCCAGCACGCCGGGCACCCCGCCGTCCGGGCGGAAGCCGAGCACCAGGCCCACGGCGAGGATGACCAGGGCGGCCAGCACGTAGCGCAGGACGTCGCCGAAGATCATCCCGACCAGCGCCGCCGGCCGCCACACCGGCAGCGTGCGGATCCGGTCGAAGACGCCCTTCTCGATGTCGTTGTTCAGGCCCACCCCGGTGTACATCGTGATCATCACGACGCTCGTCACCATGATGCCGGGCAGGAAGAACTGCAGGTACGCACGAGGGCTGTCGGCGAGCGCGCCGCCGAACAGGTACGTGAACATCAGCACCATGATGATCGGGAACGCGGTGACGTCGAACAGTTGCTCGGGCACGTGCTTGATCTTCAGCATGGCCCGCCAGCCGAAGGTCAGCGACGCGGCGAGCGGCCCGGGTCGGGCCGGTCGCCCACCGGGGGCGAGCACGGTCGCCAGCGCCTCGGCGGAGGGTACGTAGACGGACGGCGCCCGCCCGGTGGTGGTCGTCGCGGTGTCGCTCATCGGGCCGCCTCCAGCTCGTCGTCCCGCTCGTCCGTCGCGACGGCCGGGTGGTCGGTCAGGGCCAGGAACACCTCGTCCAGGCTGGGCTGGCCGAGGGAGAAGTCGTCGACGACGATGCCGGCCCGGGCCAGCTCGCCGAGGGCGCGCGCGGCCTGCTCGCCGGCCTCCAGGTCGGTGCCGTCCTCGCCGACCCGCGCGGTCAGCGCCACCGGGTCCGCCGCGAGCTGCACCGGCGTGCCCAGCGCGGTCCGCAGCACCTGTTCGGCCCGGGGCCGCTGCCCGGCGTCGCGCAGTCGCACGTGGACGGTGCCCGAGCCGACCGACGACTTCAGCTCGCCCGGGGTGCCCTCCGCGATCACCCGGCCGTGGTCGACCACCGCGATCCGGCCGGCGAGCTGGTCCGCCTCGTCCAGGTACTGCGTGGTCAGCAGCACGGTGGTGCCGTGCGCCACCACCGCCCGCACGATCTCCCACACCTGGTTGCGGCTGCGCGGGTCGAGCCCGGTGGTCGGCTCGTCCAGGAACAGCAGGTCCGGCGTGTTGAGGATGCTCGCCGCGATGTCGATGCGCCGCCGCATCCCGCCGGAGTACTTCTTCACCTGCCGGCCCGCCGCCTCGGTCAGCCCGAACGCGGCGAGCAGCTGGTCGGCCCGGTCCCGCGCGGCCGGCCGGCCCAGCCCGAGCAGCCGGGCCAGCAGGACCAGGTTCTCCGCCCCGGTCAGGTCCTCGTCCAGCGAGGCGTACTGGCCGGTCAGGCTCATCCGGGCGCGGACCGCGTCGGCCTGGGTCACCACGTCGTGGCCGAAGACCCGGGCCGTGCCGCCGTCGGGGCGCAGCAGCGTGGCCAGCACCCGTACCGCGGTGGTCTTGCCCGCGCCGTTCGGCCCGAGCATCCCGTACACGGTGCCGGCGGGGACCCGCAGGTCCAGACCGTCGAGCGCGCGGGTCGCGCCGAACGACCGGACCAGGCCGTCGGCCTCGACGGCCAGGCCGGTGTTCCGGTTACTCATGATCACTACCTCTCTCCGTGGGTGTTCTCAACAGGCGTACGGGCGGGCCGCGCGACCGTCGCGCAGCGTCAGGCCCCACCAGCAGAGCTCGTCGAGGAGCAGCCGGACGTCCTGCCGGAGCCGTTCCTCGGCGTGCCCGGTGGGCTCGCCGTCGAGCAGGTCGACGCCGACGGTGTCCCGGACGGTCGTCGCGTGCAGCGCGGTGAAGACCGTCCGGAGCTGGTCGACCGCGTGCAGGCCGACCGACCGGCAGCCGTACGAGACGAAGCCGACCGGCTTGGCCTGCCACTCGTCGTAGGCGACGTCGATCGCCTGTTTCAACGAGGCCGGGAAGCTGTGGTTGTACTCGGGGGTGACCACGACGAACGCCTCGGCCCGTGCCACCCGCCCGGCGAACTCCCGCATCGCCGGCGTCGGCTCGGCGGGCAGGGCGGTCGGCAGGGCGTACCCGGCGAGGTCGATCTCCTCCACCGCCAGCCCGTCCCGGCGGCGCGCGTGGGCGGCGAACCAGCGACCGATCCGGTCGCCGACCCGTCCCTCCCGGGTGCTGCCGATGAGCACGGCGAGCCGTAACGGCGCCATGTCGCCCTCCCTCGCTGCCGGCCTCACCCTTGCGGCGCCAGACCGGGCGCGACGGCCCGCCAGATCGAATCTGGCGGGACACCTGTCGGGGGTGTCTGGTGCAATCGGGCGCATGGCAGAGGTACGCATCGTCCGGTGGGGCGTCGACGACCTGGCGCTGCTGCGGGCACTGAACGTCCCGGAGGTGCGGGCGCACACCGGCGGCCCGGAGACCGACGAGCAGGTGCGCGCCCGGCACGAGCGCTACCTGCGCGGCCCGGGTCCGCGCAGCGGGAACATGTTCACCGTGGTCACGCCGGACGGGACGACTGTGGGCAGCGTCGGCTTCTGGCCGCGCGAGTGGCGCGGCGAGCAGGTGTACGAGATGGGCTGGGCGGTGCTCCCGGCCCACCAGGGGCGGGGCCTGGCGACGGCGGCGGTGCGCGCGGTGGTCGCGGCGGCCCGGGCGGCGGGTGACCGGCGCTTCGCGCACGCGTACCCGTCGGTGGACAATCCGCCGTCGAACGCGGTCTGCCGCAAGGCCGGGTTCACGCTGCTCGGGGAGACGGAGTTCGAATACCCGCCAGGTCGCCTGATGCGCTCGAACGACTGGCGGATCGACCTGACGGCCGGGTGACCGCGACGGGCCACCCGGCCGGACGGTCGATCAGCGGGCCGCGTCCAGCCGGGCCCGTTGCTCGGCGGTCAACTCCAGGTCGACCGCGCCCAGCGCTTCGTCCAGTTGCGCCACCGACGAGCAGCCGACCAGCGGGATGGCCGGCAGGTCGCCGCCCGTCAGCCAGGCCAGCACCACCTGGTTGACCGTGGCCCCGGTCTCGTCGGCCACCGCACGCAGCGCCGCCAGCCGGGCCGGGGTGGAGGGCAGGGCATACTCCTCGCCCAGCCGTTCCGGCTTCACGTACGCGCCCTTGAGCAGCGGCGAGTACGCGACGAGCGTGAGCCGGGGCTCGGCCCGCAGGTAGCTGGCGAGGTCCGGGCCGACCCAGCCGACGTCGCCGTCCGGGTCCAGCGCGTTCGGCAGGTCCACCCGCGACGGCAGGTAGCTGCGGTGGTACTGGAGCACCTCGTACCCGGGCAGGCCGGCCGCGGCGGCGATCGCGCGGGCCCGCTCGACCCGCCAGGCCCGGTGGTTGCTCGCGCCCAGCAGCCCGACGGTGCCCTCGGCGACCAGCTCGGCGAAGCCCTCCACGGTCTCCCGCAGCGGCACGGACCGGTCCTCGATGTGGGCGTAGAGCAGGTCGATCCGGTCGAGCCCGAGCCGCTCGCGGCTGCGCTCGGCGGACTCGCGGATCACCTTGGCCGACAGGCCCTCCGCGTTGTCGAGGTAGCTGGTCCCGGGTGCGAGCGGGCGGGCGCCGAGCTTGGTGGCGAACACCACCTCGTCGCCCACCCCGCGGCTGCGCCGCCAGCGGCCGAGCAGTTCCTCGCTCTCGCCGCCCTGGCCGCCGTTCTGCCAGAAGGCGTAGTTGTCCGAGGTGTCGACGAACGTGCCGCCGGCCTCCACGTAGCGGTCCAGGACGGCGTACGAGGTGGCCTCGTCGGTGGCGGTGCCGAAGAGCATCGCGCCGAGGCTGAGCACGCTGACCTCGCGTCGGGTGGCCGGGTCGGTGCCGATGGTGCGGTATCGCATGGTGTCCTCCCCGTCGGAGCGTTTCCGGCCACCCTGCCCCTTCGAGTGCGCGCGAAGTCAAACGCGCGCAGGGGCCCCGGTTCCCCGGGGCCCCTGCGACGTGGCTGACGGCTCAGCTCGGCACGTAGTCGAACGTGTCCGGGTTCGGGCCCTGCCGGCCGGCCTCGCCCCGGCCCAGGCCGGTGAGCCGGTCCATCGCGGCGTCGTCGAGCGCGAAGTCGAAGATCGCGAAGTTCTCCTCGATCCGCTTCGGGGTGGTCGACTTCGGGAAGACGATGTCGCCGCGCTGCACGTGCCAGCGCAGCACCACCTGGGCCGGGGTCCGCCCGACCTCCTCGGCGATGTCGACCACGGTCGGGTCGTCGAGCACCTTGCCCTGCGCGATCGGCGACCAGGCCTCGGTGAGGATGTTGTGGGCACTGTCGTACGCGCGCACCTCGTCGTTGCCGAAGTAGGGGTGCGCCTCGATCTGGTTGACCGCCGGCACCACGTCGGCCTCGGCGGCCAGTCGCTCCAGGTGGGCGACCTGGAAGTTGGAGACGCCGATCGACTTGACCTTGCCCTCCCGTTGCAGGTCCTCCAGCACCTTCCAGGTGGAGACGAAGTCGCCGTCGTAGAGGGTGGGCAGCGGCCAGTGGATCAGGAACAGGTCGAGGTGGTCGAACTTCAGCTCGCGCAGCGACTGCTCGAACGCCTTGCGGGCGTCGTCCGGTCGGTGGAAGCCGTTGTTCAGCTTGCTGGTGACGAACACCTGGTCCCGGTCCAGCCCGGAGGCGCGCACCGCCTGCCCGACCTCGGCCTCGTTGCCGTACATCTGGGCGGTGTCGAGGTGCCGGTAGCCGATCTCCAGCGCGACGCCGACCGCCTGCGCGGTGTCCTTCGGGTCGATCTGGAAGACGCCGAAGCCGAGCTGCGGGATGGTGTTGCCGTCGTTGAGCGAGATGTCCGGAACGCGGTTGGCGGCCATGTCGATTCTCATCTCCGATCGTTCGGGGTGCCCGGGAGCGCTTCCACCCGGCGGGCTTCCGGACGTGCCACCCGGTGTCTGTACCCGCTGGCCCCGCGTCCTCACGGACCATGAACGGTGATCTGGGACAGCCCTCAGTCGGCGGTGAGGTCGCGCAGGGCCAGCACCGACTTCCAGTTGCGGACCGTCGCGGCCACGCCCAGGACCTTCTCCAGGTACGTGTTGGTGAACTTCGTCCGCCCGTAGCGTCCGGTCGGGAAGTGCAGGTGCACCTCCCGACCGGTCAGCGCGTACTCCATGTCCTCGCCGGCCGGCACGGCCAGCTCGCGGGCCCGCGCC
Organism: Micromonospora maritima; assembly: GCF_902825405.1. GTDB lineage: Bacteria > Actinomycetota > Actinomycetes > Mycobacteriales > Micromonosporaceae > Micromonospora > Micromonospora maritima. Next base: position 5,646 of record NZ_CADEAU010000252.1, read on the forward strand.
GCCGCGGGCGCGGCGGACAGGAACGCCACCAGCACCCGGGTCGGGTCGTCCTGCCGGTCGGCGTACGGACTGGCGTCGACCACGGCGGCCAGCTCGGCCGCGCTGCGGACCAGGACCGGCACGCGCAGGCCCAGCTCGTCGGCGAGCCGCTTCGCGATGCCCTCGGCGAGGACCTCACCCTTGGTGGGCGGGCTGGTGAAGACCACGTTGCCGCTCTGCAGGTAGGTCTTGACGTCGGTGTGCCCGAGGTCGGTGACGACGCGTCGCAGGTCGGCCATCGCCAGTGGGGCGTTGCCGACGTTGACGCCCCGCAGCAGGGCGGCGTAGCGGGCCATCGATCCTCCTCGCGGCGGCGGTCCGGCCCAGCCTAGGTCAGGCGGAGGCCAGCCGGGCGTAGACGTCGCCGGAGCGGCCGGTCGGGCGGTACTCCTCCAGCAGCCGCACCAGGCCCGGCGCGTCCAGCCAGCGGTCGGCGGCGAAGCGCATGGTCTCCACCGGGGAGAAGTTGTAGCGGTAGCCGCCGGCCCGCGCGCCCAGCCGTTCCACCAGGTCGAGCGCGGCGAGCGCGGCGTCGTGCGCCGGCGGGAGGTACTCGAAGGAGAGCCCCCGCACCGGCCGGCTGAGCCCGGACAGCACGTCGACCTCGAAGCCCTCGACGTCGACCTTGCAGAACGCCGGCTCGCCGTGCTTCGCGACCAGGTCGTCGAGCGTCACCACGGGCACCTCGACCGACCGGTCCCACCGGACCTTGGCGAAGCTCGGGTCCGCCGTGACCGAGTCGATCCAGGACGTCGACATGGTGGACACGGTCGGCGTGGCCGAGGACAGTTCCAGGCGAGCCTGCCCGGCCCGCGCGCCGACCGCCGTGGGCTCGATCACGACGCCCTCGTCGCGCCCGAAGCCCAGCCGCAGCACGCGCAGGCAGTCCGGCTGCGGCTCGACCGCGACCACCCGCGCGCCGAGCCGCCGCCAGGTGCGTACCCGCCCGCCGACGTGGGCGCCGATGTCGAATCCGAGGTCGCCGGGGGAGAGGAACTGCCCGTACAGCTCCCGGGCGCGCCGGTGCTTGGCCGGCTGGCCGTGGTAGACGGCCAGGGAACGGGTGATCCCCCAGGCCCGCGCGAGCATCGTCACGACATTCCTAACTGTGAGTGCGGGACTGCGGTCCGAACGTCCGCAGGAACCGGTCGCGGAACGACTCCATCGGCCAGACCGGGGCGTCCGGGGCCGGGTTCAGGCCGTCCTGCCAGCCCCACCCCGAGATCCGGTCGAGCACGGCGGGGTCCTTCGCCACGATCGTGATCGGCACGTCCTTGTCGGCCGCCTCGCCGGTGACCGACCGGGCCGGCTGGTGGTCGCCGAGGAAGACCAGCACCAGGTTCTCGTCGCCGTAGCGCTGGACGTAGGAGATCAGCGTGCGCAGCGAGTAGACGATCGAGTTCCGGTAGGCCCGGCGGGTGCCCTCGTCCGCGCGGGGGGCGCGGTTGGTGCCCGTGAAGACCGACCCGTCGCCGAGGTCGTCCCAGTCGACGAGCTTCGGCACCGGCGACCACGGGAGGTGGCTGGACAGCAGCGGGATCTCGGCCATCACCGGGGCGTGGCCGGGTGCCCGCTCCGCGCGCTGGAACGCCTCCAGCGTGAACTGGTCCGGCGGCGAGGAGAAGCTGAACGTCGGCCCCCGGTAGCCGAGATCCTCGGCGCCGTAGACCCGGTCGGGGGCGAAGAAGTCGGCCTCCGGCCAGGCCCGGGTGAGCGCCGGCATGACCAGCGAGGTCCGCCACCCGGCGCGCTTGAACGCCCCGTTGAGGGTCAGGCGGTCGCTGCGCACCAGGTTGGTGTAGCGCAACTGGTTGTCCGCCCGGATGCCGGACATCAGCGTGGCGTGCGCCAGCCAGCTGCCCCCGCCGGTGGTGGACGAGGTGAGGAACGCGCTGCGGCTGCCGTAGCCGGCGGCGGCCAGCCGTCGCGTCCCGTCGTCGAGGACGGCGTCCACCTGGGGCGCCAGCTCCGGGTCCTCCACCGCGACCCGGCCATAGCTCTCCACGAACGTGACGAGCACGTCCTTGCCGCGCAACGCGGTCAGCAGCTGGTCGCCCGGCGTGTCCTGGAACGGGTCGCCGGCGAGCTGGGTGCGCAGCCGCTCCTGGTCGTTCAGGCCGGCGCGCACCTGGCCGGCGCGGTCGCGGACGCCCGTCGAGACCGTGTCGGCGGCGACCGGCAGACCCGGGACGACCTGCGCGCCGAGCACGGCGCAGACCACCCAGGCGGCCGCGAG
>NZ_CADEAU010000253.1 GCF_902825405.1 Micromonospora maritima
CACGGCCGCGCCTACCCGCTTCGTCGCCGGGCAATCCTCGGTGGCGGCGGCGGCTGGCCCGGGCCGGCAGACGGGGCCGCACGGCGGAGCCGGGACTCAGCGCCGGGCGGCGTTGGCGACGAGCGCCTCGGCGACCTCGCGCACCCTGCGGTTGGAGTCCTGGGACAGCTTCGACAGCAGCGCGAACGCCTCGTCCGCCGAGCACCGCCGTTCGCCCATGATGATGCCCTTGGCCTGCTCGATCACCGCTCGGCTGCGCATCGCCTCCTGCATCTGCCGGGCCAGTGTGGCGGCGCTGTCGTAGAGGTGGGCGTTGGCCAGCGCGACGGCGGCGTACGCGGCGAAGTTCTCGGCGCTCCGGATGGCCGCGCTGTCGAAGGCGTGCGGGCTCTCGGCGTACATGTTGAGCGCGCCGGTGACCGCCTCCTGGATCGGCAGCCCGACCGAGAGCGAGCTGCCGATGCCGGCCGCCCGGGCGTGGGCGGCCCAGTCCGGCCAGCGCTCCTCCACCGCCAGGTCGGGCAGCGAGACGCTGGCCGCGCTGGCGGCGGCGTCCAGGCAGGGCCCACGCTCGTACCGGTACTGCCACTCGTCGAGGTCCCGGGCCAGGTCACTGGTGCAGGCGGCGCTGGAGTTCCGGCCGCCCTGGGCCAGCGTCACGGTGACGTGGGCGCTGCCCGGGACGGCCTGGTTGGCCAGCTCGGCGACCCGCCGCAGGACGTCCTCCAGGCTCACCTCGTCCAGCCGGATCCGGCTCAGCTCGGCGAGGGCCTCGCCGGGGTCCGTGCTCGGGGCTGCCATGGGGGTCCTTGTCGACGGGGACGGCGGTCATCGCCAAGCTACCCACCGGACCCGGCGCCGACACGGAAACCACGACGTGCGGAGCCGGGTGAACCGACGTAACGTCGGAAGCCGGGTCAAGACATGTGCCCTCCACCCGCTCACGGCCGCATCGCGGCCGGGGGCGTCGCGCGAGTCGTCGTCGTGTGGGAGGTGCCATGTTGGAGGATTTGCCGGCCTTCGGGCGTCATCATGTCCCGACCGCGTCCGGAGCGTGGCGACCGGACGAGCCGATCATGTGGTTGAGCTGCGAGGTCCACGGGGACGTGACCGTGGTCTCGGTCGCCGGCGAGGTCGATCTCAGCAACGCCCACCTGCTGACCGAACTGCTGGAGAACGTCGCCGGGGTACGCGCGCCGCTGGTGGTGGTCCACCTCGCGGAGGTCACCTTCTTCGGCGCGCACGGCACGGAGGCGCTGGTACGGGCCCGCCGGCTGCTGAACCGGCGGGGCGGACGGCTGGTGCTGAGCCGCCCCTCGCGCGTGGTGCGCCGCGTGCTCGACCTCACCGGCACGCTTGCCGGGTTCGAGGTCGTCAGCCGTTTCCCGCCCGACGCGGTCGACCGTCGGCCGGCACGTCCGGTCGCCCCCGACACAGCGGGGGTCGTAGAGTTGTCCGACAGCTGACGCCCCGAGCGGGGCGTCACGAACGAGCGTCAAGAAGCGGCGCCGGCCCCGGTCCTGCCCGGATCGGGACAGCGGTCCGTGTGTGTGCGGGCCGTCCCGCCACCAGCCGTCCCCGGATGCCGGGCCGACGGCGTCGCTTCTTACAAGGACGTCACAGCTCATGCCGCAGGCCCACCCCGACCTCGCCGCAGCCTTGATCAGACTCGGGCGGATCAAGTACGACGAGGTCGACGTCGACGTAGTGTTGTCGATCATCGCCCAGGTCGCCAAGGACACGATCCCGGGCACGGCCGAGGTCTCGGTCACGCTGGTTCAGGGGGCGACCGCGTACACGGCCGCGCACACCGGCGAACTGGCCCTGACCCTGGACGAGTGGCAGTACGCGCAGGGCCGGGGCCCGTGCCTGGACGCCGCGACCACCGGCGCCGCGATGCTCGTGCCGGACATGGCGGCGGAGAGCCGGTGGCCGGAGTGGGCCGCCCGGGCCCACCGGGCGGGCGCCGCGAGTTCCCTCTCGATCGGCCTACCCATCCAGGAGGCCATGGTCGGTGCGCTCAACCTCTACGGCGCGGCCGCGAAGGTCTTCGACGAGCAGGTCGACCTCGCGCAGACGCTCGCCGGGTACGCCGCCATCGCGCTGGCCAACGTGCACCTCTACGAGAGCACCGCCACACTGGCGCAGCAGATGCAGGAGGCGATGCAGAGCCGGGCCGTGATCGAGCAGGCCAAGGGCATCATCATGGGCCAGCGGCGGTGCTCGGCCGAGGAGGCGTTCGCCATCCTGGCCCGGGTCTCGCAGGACTCCAACCGGAAGCTGCGGGAGGTCGCCGAGTCACTTGTCGACCGGGCGGTGCACGGGGGGCGCGACTGACCGGCGGGCGCCGGTCAGCGCGGCATCGCGCGCCAGCCGGAGCCGCTCGACCGCCACGCCCCGGCGAGGATGCTCGCCGAGCCCCGGCTCGGGCACTGCTGGATCTTGGACCGGCCGGCGGCGCCGCCGATCTGCGCCTGCACCTGCCACTGGCTCCCGTCGGTGCGGATGTAGACGTCGCGCCGCCCGCGCGGGTTGCTGACGCCGTTCCACCAGTGTTCCTCCACCACCATGTCGTGACCGTACCCCAGTCGGTATGGTCCGGCCCACACCAGATCCGTGGGCCGGACCTCGACCGGGGTCAGCCGTCCAGCCGGCGGACCATGTTCATGACGGTCTCGACCTGGGCACCGCCCTTGATCGGGTAGTTCGTGGCGCCGAGATATCCCCACCAGTCCCAGCAGCCGTTCGGGTTGACCGGGGTGGCGGTCGCCTGCGGGTAGAGCACGATCAGCCGGTTGGTGTCGGCGTACTGGTTGAGGTTGGCCCGGTCGACGAACGCGGTGCCGACCCTGGCGTACCCCTGGGCGCAGCCGTGCAGGGCGACCAGCAGCCGACAGGTGGTGCCGGCGGCGCAGGACGCGGGCACGTACGCGAAGCCGTTGCCGTCCATGCTCAGGCCGTTGGCCCAGCCGTTGACCGCGAAGCCGTCCTGACCGAACCGGATCAGGGTGCCGCCGAGCGGTCCGGTGTTCGGCGCGGCTACCGAGCCGAGCAGCTTGCCGAGGAAGGCGCCCTGCGGGTCGGTGCCGCAGTCGGCAAGGTACGGCGAGGCGGTGGCGGTGCAGCCGACCGTGCCGTAGGGCGTGACCCAGGAGTGCCCGGCGGCGCTGCCGGAGTCGTAGCGGACGCTGGCGCCGAAGTCCTGGTAGTAGCGGACCAGGTCGTCGGTGACCGATTTCTTCACGGTGGCGTCGTTGTTGCCGTGGTAGACGTACACCGGCTGGCCGGAGAGGTTGCCGGTGCCGTCGATCCAGCCGTACCCGGCCCAGGTGCGGGTGTACGCCTCCAGGTTGCCCACGTACGTCGGGTAGATGTTGTCGCCGCAGCCGTAGAGCGCCTGCGGGACGGTGTTCTGCGCGCAGTAGTAGGGCCCGGCCGCGAAGATCGCCGCGCCCCGGATGCGGGCCGAGTAGGCGACCTGGAGCTGGGTGGCCATGTAGCCGCCGGAGGAGACCCCGGCGACGTAGACCGCCGAGACCGGGTACGAACGCAGCGAACCGGCGACCGGCGTCTTGGTCCAGGGCGTGCTCGCGGCCCGGGCGGCGACGCCGCCGGGCAGGACGAGCAGGAGTGCGGCGGCGAGGGTGGTGACGGCCTTCCACGGTGTCTTCATGGTGTGCTCCCGTCGGAGTGCCGGTGGGACGACCGGCGTGCCGGCACCGTAGCGTGACATAGACCACAGCGGATATCCGCAGCGTCGACACCTCGCCCGGGACGGCGGTGTGGGCCGCCCACCCCGGAAACCCCTGGACCGCCGCCGAGGCTCGGGCTAGCGTCCCGGACGACGTCACTCCGAGACCGTGAAGAGGGTGTTCTGGTGCCCGTGCCGACCGCGCCGAACCGGATCGACCCGCCCGCAACCCTCTTCCGCCATCGGAGCGACCACAATGGAACTACCACGTAGCTTCACCGTCCGCGAGGGTGACCTCCGCGTCCTCAACCCGATCGACGAGGCCAAACTGGCCACGCTGGGCCGGGCGGTCAAGCTCGCGCCCGGGGCCGAACTGCTCGACCTGTGCAGCGGCAAGGGCGAGCTGCTCTGCACCTGGGCCCGGGACCACGGGATCACCGGCACCGGGGTCGACATCAGCACCGTCTTCACCGCCGCCGCCCGGGACCGCGCCACCGAGCTGGGCGTCGCCGACCGGGTCCGGTTCGTGCACGGCGACGCCGCCGCGTACGTCCCGGCGCGTCCGGTCGACGTGGCCTGCTGCGTCGGCGAGACCTGGATCGGCGGCGGCGTCCCGGGCACCCTGGAGCTGCTCGACCGCGCGCTGCGACCGGGCGGCATGGCGCTGGTCGGCGGTGGGAACTCACCGAGGATCCGCTGCGGTACGTCCGGTTCCAACGCGAACATCTTGGTTGGGGCGTTTTCGCGCTGCTTCGTCGCTGATGCCGTCCGAAGCCCGGCCGGCGTGCCGACGCGCGCCGGCCGGGCTTAGCAAATCGCTACGGAGGGTAAGAACAGATCATGGGACAGTTGCGCACCTCGCCGCCGCCGCCACAGGCCACCGAGCTGGAGCGGTGGGTGCTCGACACCCCCGAGCAACTGCGCGACGTCCGCGCCTCGCTGCGCGACGCGTTGACCCGCCACGGCCTGGTGCAGGGCGAGCAGCTGGACGAGGTGCCGCACATGGTCCTGCTCGTCGTCACCGAACTGGCCAGCAACGCGCTCCGGCACGGGCGCCCGCCCACCATCGTCACGCTGCTCGCCACCGACGACAGCTTCCTGCTCGACGTGGCCGACCACGACGTCAGCTCGGTGCCGGAGCTGTCCGACGTCCGACCGATGGACTCGGGCGGGCGAGGACTGTTCCTGGCCCAGTCGATCTCACTCGACGTCGGCTGGTACTCCACCGCCACCACCAAGAACATCTGGGCCTCGTTCTCCCGGTGAGGTGACCAGGGCACGGGAGGACTCGGGAATGAGTGGGCACGACGCCCTGAACGACCTGCTACGGCACTCGCGGCACGCCCGGCCGGAGGACCTGCCGCTCATGGCCCGCCGGGCCGCCCGGCGGCTCGGCGCCACCGACATGCTCCTCTACCTCGTCGACCACGAGCAGCGGGAGCTGCTGCCCATGCCCGCCGCCGACTCCCCGGCCCGGGCCGCACTGCCCGTCGAGGGGACGCTCGCCGGCCGGGCGTACGCGATGGTCCGGCCCGAGCCCGGCGAGGCGCACCCGAGCGCGGCGGGCGACCCGGCGACCACCCGGCTCTGGGTGCCGCTGCTCGACGGCACCGAACGCCTCGGCGTGCTGGAGGTGCTGGCCCCGGCACCGGTGCCGGCGGACCGGGTGCCCGACTTCCAGACCGCCGCCACGCTCCTCGCCGACCTGCTGGTGACCCGTTCGCTCTACAGCGACACGGTGGAGCGGGTCCGCCGGCGCGCGCCGATGCGGCTGGCCGCCGAGATGCTCCGCGCCCAACTGCCGCCGCTGACCTTCTCCACCGGCAGCATGGTCGTCAGCGGCATCCTGGAGCCGAGCTACGACGTCGGCGGCGACGCGTTCGACTACGCGGTCAACGGCGACATCGCCCACCTGGCGCTCTTCGACGCGGTCGGCCACGGCTCGCAGGGCGGCATGCGGGCGGTCACGCTGGCCAGCCTGGCGCTGGCCGCCTACCGCAACGCCCGGCGGGCCTGCCTCGGCCTCGTCGACACCTACCACCACATCGACTCGGCCGTCCGCGAGCACGACCGGCGCGGCCTGATCACCGGTGTGCTGGCCGAACTCGACCAGCGCACCGGCCGGCTCCGGGTGATCTCCGCGGGACACCCGAACGGCCTGGTGCTGCGCCGGGGCCGGGTCGCCGCCGTGCTGCCCACCCCCACCGCGCTGCCGGTCACGCTCGGCGACCAACGCCCGCCGGTGGTGGCCGAGGAGTCCCTGGAACCCGGGGACGACCTGCTCCTCTACACCGACGGGATCATCGAGGCCCGGTCCGCCTCCGGCGAGCCCTTCGGGATGGACCGGCTCACCGACTTCGCCGTCCGCGCGCTCGCCGACGACGTGCCGCTGCCGGAGACCGCCCGCCGCCTGGTGCACGCGATCCTCGCGTACCAGGACGACAAGCTCGCCGACGACGCCACCGTGCTCCTGGTGCGGTGGGTGGGCCCGCCGGCGCCCGACCCCGAGCCGCCCGCGGACCCGCCCTAGAAACCCGCCACCGGGTGCGGGACGTACGGCGCCTCCAGCGCCGCCACCTCCTCGTCGGTCAGCTCCAGCTCCAGCGCGGCCACCGCGTCGGTCAGGTGGTGCGGCTTGGTGGCGCCGACGATCGGCGCGGTCACCGCCGGGTTGCGGGCCACCCAGGCCAGCGCCACCTGGGCCCGCGGCACACCGCGCTGCTCGGCCACCCGCGCCACCGCGTCGATGACCGCCCGGTCGTGCTCCTCGGTACGCGCGTAGAGCGTGCGGCCGAACTCGTCGGTCTCCGCCCGCGCGGTCCGCTCCCGCGGGTCCCGGGTCAACAGCCCTCGGGCCAGCGGGCTCCACGGGATGACCGCGACGCCCTGGTCCAGGCAGAGCGGCAGCATCTCCCGCTCCTCCTCCCGGTAGAGCAGGTTGTAGTGGTTCTGCATCGAGACGAACCGGGTCCAGCCGTGCCGCTCGGCGAGCCAGAGCGCCTTGGCGAACTGCCACGCGTACATCGACGAGGCGCCCAGGTAGCGGACCTTGCCGGCCCGGACCAGGTCGTGCAGTGCCTCAAGCGTCTCCTCGATCGGCGTCCCTGGGTCGAGGCGGTGGATCTGGTAGAGGTCCACGTAGTCGGTGCCGAGCCGGCGCAGGCTCGCGTCGATCTCGCTCATGATGTGCTTGCGGGACAGCCCGCCCCGGTTCGGTCCCGGCCCCATCCGGCCGTGCACCTTGGTCGCGATCACCACGTCGTCGCGCCGGGCGAAGTCCTTCAGCGCCCGGCCGACGATCTCCTCGCTGGTGCCGTCGGAGTAGACGTTGGCGGTGTCGAAGAAGGTGACACCCAGCTCCAGCGCCTGCTGGATGAAGGGACGGGCGGCGTCCTCCGGCAGCGACCACGGGTGGCCACCCCGGCCGGGCTCGCCGTAGCTCATGCATCCCAGGCAGAGCCGGGACACCTCCAGGCCGGTGGACCCGAACTTGACGTAATCCATGGGTTCCATCCCACCACCGACGGCCGCGGACCGCAGCGGTCAGTGATCCCCGGCCGGGATCGGGTCGTCGTACTGGCCGGACGGGCCGGCCAGCGGCTCCCCGCCGACCAGCGGCCAGGCGTTCGGCGCACAGCCGTGCAGCCCGAGCGTCTGCTGCACCATCACCGGCGCCGGGCCGCCGGCCCGCGGGCAGCGCTCGTGCCCCCGGCCCAGCCGGTGACCCACCTCGTGGTTGAGCAGGTACTGCCGATAGAGGTCGAGGTCGGCCACGTGCGACACCCCGTACACCCAGCGGGCCACGTTGATCACGACCCGGTCGCCGTTGCGGCAGGAGGTGTAGCGGTCGGTCGGGTCGCCGCAGAGCCCGCCCCGGGTGACCGGTGTGGTGAGCAGCACGGTGAAGTCCGCCGGCCCGTCCCGGCCCACCCGCTGCAACCGCCACCGGCCGTCCCCGGTCCAGCCACGCGGGTCGGCGAGCGTCGCGGCGACCTGTCGGGCGAAGCGTTCCACGTCCACGTTGCCGATGCCGTCCTCGACCGCGACCCGGTAGCGCAGCAGCTCACCGGAGCGGCCGGCCACCGCGCCGGTGGTGTCGGCGGTCCGGAAGCCCCCACCGCCACGCAGCGGATAGGTGATGCCGGGCGGCACCCGACCGGCCGCCGGGACCGCCGACGGGGGCGCGGCCGTCGCCGTCGGGCGCGG
>NZ_CADEAU010000254.1 GCF_902825405.1 Micromonospora maritima
CCGGCGACCAGCTCCAGCGCGCGCCGGCCGGGGGCGAAGGCCGTGCTCCGGTTGCCCGTCGCGGTGCGCATCGCGTCGGCCACCGCCTCGATCACCGGGGCGGCGGTCTGGGTGCCGCCGGCGCCGTCGAAGTGGACGAAACCCTCGCCCAGCGCGGGGTAGAGCGCCCGCACCCGGGCCACGTCGAAAGCCATCCCGGCACCCTAGCGCGCACCCGGCCGGGCGGTGGTGGGAGCCACGTACCCTTGGGGAGGTGACGAACCGACGCGCCACTTCCGCCCTGACCCCCGCCCGACGCGCCGCCGGGATGCTCGCCGGTCTCGCCCTCGGCGCCGCGCTGCTCGCCGGTTGCAGCTCCAACGGCGCCGACACCGACTGCGGCCTGGACGCCTGCACCATCACCTTCGACCGGGGCGTCGACGCCAGCGCCACCATCCTCGGCGTCGAGGCCAAGCTCATCGGCACCCAGGACGACCAGGTCACCGTCGAGGTCGCCGGGGAGCAGCTCTCGCTCACCACCGGCCAGCAGGCCACCGAGGTCGGCGGCTTCCAGGTCAGCCTGGACAGCGTCACCGACCAGAACGTCGTGCTGCGGGTGGCGCGCAACCCCAACAACTGATCGCAATCGGCCTGTGGCGGCGGGCGGCCACGTTTGGAAAACCGCCCGCCGGGAGATTGAGGGCGCATGTCTCTCACCCGGAACGCCGGAGCCACCGCCGCCCAGGCCAAGAACAGCAGGTGGCTCGAACTGTTGACCCGCGCCGGTTTCATCGGCTATGGGATCGTGCATCTCCTCTTCGCCTGGTTGGCGTTGCAGATCGCCTTCGGCAACTCCGGCGAGGAGGGCAACCAGAACGGTGCGCTGCGCACCCTCGGCGAGCAGCCGCTGGGCAAGTTCCTCCTGGTCGCGATGGCCGTGGGCCTGTTCGCCATGGCGATCTGGCAGGCCTTCGAGGCGGCCGTCGGCCACGTGTCCAAGACCGGCAGGGAACGGCTCTTCGAGCGGATCGCCTCGGTGGTCCGGGTCGTGGTCTTCGTCTGGCTGGGCTATACCGCGATCAAGGTGGTCCAGGACGCCAGCGCCAACGCCTCCAACCGGCAGCAGCAGCTCACCGAGAAGCTGATGGCCTCCGACGGCGGCCGCTGGCTGGTCGGCCTGGCCGGTCTGGTGCTGGCCGCGGTCGGCATCGGCATGGTGGTCTACGGCCTGAAGAAGAAGTTCGAGCGCAACCTCAAGACCGGCGAGATGAGCCCGAAGACCCGGCAGCTCACCCGCCGCCTGGGCATGGCCGGTTACGCCGCCCGGGGCTCGGTCTTCGCCATCGCCGGCGTGCTGATCGTGGTCGCGGCCGTCAAGTACGACCCGGAGAAGGCGCGCGGTCTCGACGCCGCCCTGCGGACGCTGCGCGACCAGCCGTACGGGCCGTGGCTGCTGGCGCTGATGGCACTCGGCATCGCCGCGTTCGGTGTCTACTGCTTCTTCCAGTCCCGGTACCGCAAGGTCTGAGCCTGGTCGATATCCGGACCGCCGGGCACCATTGGGCCTTTGCCCGATTCCCGCCCCGGCGGAGGGAGAGAGATCCGTGCAGAGCTATCTCGTGACCGTCGCCGCCGCGCTAGCCGCGGCGGCGGTCGCGTTGGTGCTGGTCCAGGTGGTGCACCGGGTCACCCGGCGGCTCGGCCGCCGGTCGCTGCTGATGACCGAGCTGACCGAGCACTCGCACCGCTCGTTCCAGGTCGCCGCGACGGTGGTCGCCGTGCAGTTCGCGGTCCGGTTCACCACCCTCTACGCGGTGGGCAGCCCGTGGCGGCAGTTCGTCCTGCACACCCTGGTGCTGGCCATGATCGCGGCCACCGCCTGGCTGGTGGCCTCGCTGCTGGTGGTGGCCGAGGACACGGCGCTGGCCCGGTTCCGGGTGGACGTGCCGAACAACAGGCACGCCCGGCGGGTCCGCACCCAGGTGGTGCTGCTGCGCCGACTCACCATCGCGGTGATCGTGATCCTCGCCGTCGGCGTGATGCTGATGACCTTCCCGGCCGTGCGCGGTGTCGGCGCGGGCGTGCTCACCTCCGCCGGTGTGGTGGCGGCGGTCGCCGCGCTCGCCGCGCAGAGCCTGCTCGGCAACGTCTTCGCCGGCCTCCAGCTCGCGTTCAGCGACGCGGTCCGCCTCGACGACGTGGTGGTGGTCGAGGGGGAGTGGGGCCGGATCGAGGAACTGACGCTCAGCTACGTGGTGGTGCAGATCTGGGACGACCGCCGGCTGATCCTGCCCACCTCCTACTTCACCAGCAAACCGTTCCAGAACTGGACCCGTACCGAGGCGGCGGTGCTCGGCACCGCCGAGTTCGACCTCGACTGGGCCGTTCCGGTGCAGGCCATGCGGGAGGAGCTGCGGCGGCTCTGCGAGGGCACCGAGCTGTGGGACGGCCGGGTCTGCGTGCTCCAGGTGACCGACGCCACCGGCGGGACGGTCAAGGTCCGCGCGCTGGTGAGCGCCTCCGACGCCGGCAGCCTCTGGGACCTGCGCTGCCTGGTCCGCGAGCACCTGGTGACCTGGGTACGCGACCACCGCCCGACCGCCCTGCCCCGGCTGCGCACCGAGGTGGGCGACGCCACCGGTCCGCTGCCCTGGCAGTCGGTGCAGCCGCGCCGCCCGGTGCGCCGCCCGACCGACACCGAGGCCCCCGACGACGCGCGTGTCTTCGGCGGCAGCGACGACGGGGAGGCCCGCAGCGAGGTGTTCGTGGGCCGGGAGGACCACGCCGAGGCGCGTCGCTGACCCCGCGTACCGGATCGGAGCCCCCGGCCGCCGTGGCGGCGCCGGGGGCTCCGCGCGTCCGCGGGTCGTGACCCCGGCCCGGCGCGGCGCGTTGTGCCTGCCGGACGGTCGGTGGCCGGTCCGGGGTTTGACCGGCTCGTTCCGGGGGACCTGCTGCCCACGCCCCGGACTCCGGCCACGCCGGGTTCCGGCGGCGGGTGGCCGGGCCGACCGGCCGCCCCGCGCAGGATTGACGGGCGGCGACTCCGGGCATACAGCGCGGTGATGATGAAAGGAGGACAGCATGGCTGACGTCGCGAGTCGCAGCACGTCCCGGACCGGGAACGAGCCGTCCACCGCGGAACTGGTGCAACGGGCCACCGAGCAGGTCACCCGCCTGGTGCGGGACGAGCTGGCGCTGGCCCGCGCGGAGCTGACCCAGAAGGGCAAGCACGCCGGGATCGGGATCGGTCTGTTCGGCGGCGGCGGGGTGATGGCCCTCTACGGGGCCGGCGCGCTGGTCGCCACCGTGATCCTGTTGCTGGCGCTGGTCATGCCGGCGTGGCTGGCCGCCCTGATCGTGGCGGTGGCACTGTTCCTGCTCGCCGGGATCCTGGCGCTCGTGGGCAAGAAGCAGGTCAGCCGTGCCGTCCCGCCGGTGCCGGAAGCGGCGGTCCGCAGCGTGCGGGCCGACGTCGACACGGTCACCGCCGCGGTGAAGGACGGGAGGCGGGCATGACCGGCAACGGGACCGGGGACGTGGCGGCGCTCCGCGAGGAGATCCGCCGGACCCGGGTGGAACTCGGTGAGACGATGGAACTGCTCGCCGCCAGGGCCGATCCGAAGGCACTGGTGCGGCACTCCGCCGAGCAGGCGAAGGCGCGTGTGCGCGAGCAGGCGGCGCTGACCGCGGCCCGGGTGCGCGGGCGCGCGGCGGAGCGGGCCCGGCTGGTCCGGGCGCAGGCGTACGAGAAGGGTGGGGCGGTCGGGCGCAACCCGTTGCCGTGGGCGGCCATCGCGGCCGGTGCCGTGGTGACCGTGGTGGTGCTGGCGATCGTCCGAGGGAGGCGCAGGTGAGCGGGAGGATCGGCAAGGCGGCGTACAAGCCGGTGGGGGTGCTGCTCGGCCTGGCCGCCGGTGCGGTCGCCGGGATGGTCTTCCGCCAGGTGTGGAAGCTGGCGGCGGGTGACGACGACGCCCCCAGCGCCACCGACGAGGAGCGCGGCTGGGGCGAGGTCCTGGCCGCCGCGGCCCTGCAGGGCGCGATCTTCTCGGCGGTCCGGGCGGCGGTGGACCGCGGCGGCGCGGTCGGCGTCCGTCGGCTGACCGGCCACTGGCCGGACTGACCCCGAGCAGCTGAAGGCCCCTTTCCCGGATGCGGGAAAGGGGCCTTTCGCGTACGCGGGTGCGGGCCGCCCGGGCGGTCTGCGCGCAACCTTCAGGTCACATGTCGGAGAATTTCGTCGGCTAGGGTGTGCAGAGTTTTTGCGTACGTGGTTTGCTGTCTCACGCTGTTGAGAGACGCGTGGGTTGAGAGAAGTCTCCTGCATTGGGGGCCGCCTCAGGCGCCGCTGCTCGAAAACGGCCAATCGGCCGCACGGCGTGCTCGGCCGCCAGTTTTAGAAGGAGATACACATGGCGCAGGGAACCGTGAAGTGGTTCAACGCTGACAAGGGCTTCGGCTTCATCACCGTCGACGGCGGGGGTGCTGACGTGTTCGTCCACTTCTCGGCCATCCAGACCAGCGGCTACCGCACGCTGGAGGAGAACCAGCGGGTGGAGTTCGAGATCGCCCAGGGTCAGAAGGGCCCGCAGGCCGAGCAGGTCCGCCCCCTCTGAGCTGACACCGCACCGGCCACGCCGGTCGGCGCGCGAAGCCCCGCATCCCGCACGGGAGGCGGGGCTTCTCCCTGTTCCGAGCCGGGACTCAGCGGCGCCGGGCCCGCATGCCGAACCAGAGCGCGACGAGTCCGACCAGGACGGTCGCCGGCCCGACCAGCGCCCACACCCGTCGGTCGGTCAGCACGCTGCCCTCGACGTAGCCCAGGCCCAGCACGGTCCAGAGCGCGCCGAGCACCACGGCCAGCAGCCCCACGGTGAGCCGGAACCAACCCCTCATCGCGCCCCCTCCGACGTCCGCCCCGCTCCAGCATGCCCGGTGACGCGCACCGCCGCGGGCGCCGCGCCGACCGTCGGGGTCACCACCGGTCGTGCACCTGCGGCCGGATCAGCTCGTCGTAGGTGGCGCGCACGGCGGCGAGCTCCACGTCGGTCAGTGCCGGCTGACCGGCCGCCTCGGCGTTGCGCCGTGCCTGCTCGGCCGAGCGGGCGCCGGGGATCACCACGGTCACGCCGGGCTGGTCGAGCACCCAGCGCAGGGCGAACTGGGCCATCGTCCGGCCGTCGCCGACCAGCGGCGCGAGCCGGCGTACGGCGGCGAGGCCGAGGTCGTAGTCGACGCCGGAGAACGTCTCGCCGACGTCGAACGCCTCGCCGTGCCGGTTGAACGTGCGGTGGTCGTTCTCCGGGAACGTGGTGTGCTCGTCGTACCGGCCGGAGAGCAGGCCGCTGGCCAGCGGCACCCGGGCGATGATGCCGACCCCGGCCGCCGCCGCGGCCGGCAGCACCTGCTCCAGCGGCTTGTGCCGGACCGCGTTGAGGATGATCTGCACGCTGGCCACCCCGGGCCGGGCGATCGCGGTGAGCGCCTGCGCGGAGGTCTCCACGCTGACCCCGTAGCCGGCGACGCGTCCCTCGGCGACGAGCGTGTCCAGCGCGTCGAAGACACGGTCGTCGGCGAAGACCGCGGTGGGCGGGCAGTGCAACTGCACCAGGTCGAGCGTCTCGACGCCGAGGTTGGCCCGGGACCGGTCGGTCCAGGCCCGGAAGTTGTCCAGGGTGTACGCCTCCGGCGTCTGCGGCACCCGCCGGCCCATCTTGGTGGCCACGGTCAGCCCGTGTCCGGGCCGCGCGCGCAGGAACCGGCCGATCAGCTGCTCGCTGCGGCCGTCACCGTAGACGTCGGCGGTGTCCAGGAAGGTGACGCCGGCGTCGACCGCGGCGGTCAGCACGTCGAGCGCCGCGCTCTCGCTGACCTCGCCCCAGTCGGCGCCGAGCTGCCAGGCGCCGAGTCCGATGATGCCGACGTGCCGGCCGAGCCGGTCGAAGCTGCGCTGTTCCATCCGGTCGAGCCTAGTCAGCGGGTTGCCGTCGCGCCCGTCGGGCCGTACCGTCAAACAAGACGTACGTACGGTTTAGGAGGCTGCCATGTGGGACCCGCGCACCTACCTGCGCTACGGCGACGAACGCTCCCGGCCCTTCCACGACCTGCTCGCCCGGGTCGGCGCCGGGCGTCCCCGCGCGGTCGTCGACCTCGGGTGCGGCCCCGGCACGCTCACCGCCACGCTCGCCGACCGTTGGCCCGACAGCCGCATCACCGGCCTGGACTCCTCGCCCGAGATGATCGACCGGGCCGGTGCGCTGGACGCCCCGGTCACGTTCACGGTGGGCGACGTCCGCGACTGGCGGCCGGGGCCGGAGGTGGACGTGCTGGTCGCCAACGCCGTGCTCCAGTGGGTGCCCGGCCACCGCGAGCTGCTCACCCGCTGGGTCGCCGACCTGCCGCCGGGCGGGTGGCTGGCGTTCCAGGTGCCGGGCAACTTCGCCGCGCCGTCGCACCGGGCGCTGCGCGAGGTCGCCGGCCGGGACCGGTGGCGCGACCGGCTCGCCGGGCTGCTGCGCGAGGCCCCGGTGGACGAGCCGGTCGACTACGCCACGCTGCTGACCGGCGCGGGCTGCGCGGTGGACGCCTGGGAGACTACCTACGTGCACCTGCTGCCGGCCGACGGCGCGGACCACCCGGTGCTGGCCTGGATGGAGGGCACGGCCCTGCGTCCGGTCCGCGCCGCCCTGGCCGCCGCCGACTGGGCCGACTTCCGCGCCGAGCTGGGGGTACGGCTCGCCGAGGCGTACCCGGTACGGCAGGGTCAGGTGTACTTCCCGTTCCGCCGGATCTTCGTGGTGGCCCGTACCGGCGCCCGCGCAGAGGAGAACCCGTGACCGACCTGCCCACCTTCATCGCCGGACTGCCCAAGGTGGAGCTGCACGTGCACCACGTCGGCTCCGCCTCGCCCCGGATCGTGGCCGAGCTGGCCGCCCGCCACGAGGGGCGCAGCCCCGTCCCGGCCGACCCGCAGGCCCTCGCCGACTACTTCGCGTTCCGCGACTTCGCCCACTTCATCGAGGTCTACCTGAGCGTGGTGGACCTGGTCCGGGACGCCGACGACGTCTGGCTGCTCACCCACGAGGTGGCCCGGGAACTGGCCCGCCAGCAGGTCCGGTACGCGGAGCTGACCGTCACCCCCTACTCGCACGTGCACCGCGGCATCCCGGCGGAGGCGTTCTGCGAGGCGATCGAGGACGCGCGCAAGCGGGCCGAGGCCGACTTCGGCATCGCGCTGCGCTGGTGCTTCGACATCCCCGGCGAGGCCGGGCTGCCCGCCGCCGAGCAGACCCTGCGGATCGCCCTCGACCAGCGGCCGGACGGGCTGATCAGCTTCGGCCTCGGCGGCCCCGAGATCGGCGTGCCCCGACCCCAGTTCAAGCCGTACTTCGACCAGGCCCGCGCGGCCGGGCTGCGGTCGGTGCCGCACGCCGGCGAGACCACCGGGCCGGAGACGATCTGGGACGCGCTGCGCGACCTGGGCGCCGAGCGGATCGGCCACGGCATCTCCGCCGTGCTCGACCCGGCGTTGCTGGCCCACCTCGCCCAGCGGCGGATCCCGCTGGAGGTCTGCCCCACCTCCAACGTGCGGACCCGGGCGGTGGCCAGCCTCGACGAGCACCCGCTGCCGCAGTTGGTCGCCGCCGGCGTGCCGGTCAGCATCAACTCCGACGACCCGCCGATGTTCGGCACCACGCTCAACGACGAGTACGCGGTGGCCGCCCGGCTGTTGAAGCTCGACCGGGACGGGGTCGCCGCGCTGGCCCGCGACGCGGTGTCCGCCGCGTTCCTCGCCCCGGCCGAGCAGGCCCGGATCAACGCCGAGATTGACGCGTACCGGGCGAGCGCGGTGAGTTGAGCGGTCGCGCGGGCGCCGGCCGCCGGGACAGGCGGGGCGGTC
>NZ_CADEAU010000255.1 GCF_902825405.1 Micromonospora maritima
GCTCGCCGGCGGCGCCGCGATCGCCGTCGCCCGTCCCGACGATCCCCGGGTACGCCCCGCCGAGCCCGTCCCGGTGGCCCAGGTCGGCAGCGCGGTGGAGCCGTTCCACGGCGCCCGGCAGTCCGGCGTGACCACCGAACCGCAGGCGCACGCGGCGTTCGTCGCGTTCACCCTGAAGCCCGGTGTCGACCGGGCCGCGCTCGGGCGGATGCTGCGGCTGCTCTCCGACGACGCGGCCCGGCTCACCCAGGGCCGCCCGGCGCTGGCCGACACCGAGCCGGAACTCGGCCTGCTGCCCGCCCGACTGACCGTCACGTTCGGCTTCGGCCCCGGCCTCTACGCCGCCGCCGGGCGCGCCGACCGCCGGCCGCCGTCCGTGGCCGACCTGCCCGCGTTCCGCATCGACCGGCTGCAACCGCGCTGGTCCGGTGGGGACCTGCTGCTGCAGATCTGCGCCGACGACCCGCTCACCGTCGCCCACGCCCAGCGCGTCCTGGTCAAGGACAGCCGGCCCTTCGCCACCGTGCGCTGGGTGCAGCAGGGCTTCCGGCGGGCCGCCGGGGCCGAACCGGGCCGCACCCAGCGCAACCTGTTCGGCCAGCTCGACGGCACCGCCAACCCGAGACCCGGCGCGCCCGCCGACACCACGGTGTGGGTCACCGACGGACCGGACTGGCTGCGCGACTCCACCACGCTCGTCATCCGGCGGATCAGCATGAACCTGGAGACCTGGGACCTGCTCGGTCGCACCGACCGGGAGATCGCCGTCGGGCGGCGCCTCGACACCGGCGCGCCGCTGACCGGCACCGCCGAGCACGACGAGCCGGACTTCGCCGCGCTCGGGCCGGACGGGCTCACCGTCATCCCCGACTTCTCCCACCTGACCCGGGCGCGGGTCACCGACGACCGGCAGAAGATCCTGCGCCGGCCCTACAACTACGACGGCGTGCCCACCGCCGAGGGGCACGCGGACAGCGGGCTGGTCTTCGCCGCGTACCAGGCCGACATCGCCCGGCAGTTCCTGCCCATCCAGCGCCGGCTGGCCGAACGGGACCTGCTCAACGAGTGGACCACCCCGATCGGCTCCGCCGTGTTCGCCGTCCCGCCCGGCTGCCCCGAGGGCGGCTGGGTCGGCCAGCAGGTGTGCCGGAATCCGGACCCGGGTGACCAGGCCCTCCCGGCCGGGGCGCAACTGCACCCGCACACCGTGGCGGGCGCCCAGGTGGCTCACCACGAACAGGCCCATCCGTTCCGACGCGGCCACGTCGGCGGCCGGCGGCTCGGCCAGCACGGCGTTCGCCTCGGCCAGCGCGCCCGGGCCCATGCCGAGTCCCAGGTCGACGATCTCCACCAACGCGCCCGGCCCGTCCGCCTCGACCACCACCCGCACCACCGTCTCCGGGCGGGAGAACGCGGTGGCGTTCTCCAGCAGCTCGGCGAACAGGTGCACGAGGTCGCCCACGGCGTGCCCGACCACGTGCAGGTCGGTGCGGTTCTGGTGCCGTACCCGCTGATACTGCTCGATCTCCGCGCTCGCCGCGAGCAGCACCGCGCCCAACCCGACCGGACGGTTCCACCGTCGCGTGGACTCGGTGCCGGCGAGCACCAGCAGGCTCTCGTCGTTGCGGCGCATGCGGGCGGCGAGGTGGTCCAGCTTGAACAGGTTCTCCAGCTGCTCCGGGTCGCTCTCCTCGCGCTCCAGGTCGTCGAGCAGCTCCAGTTGCCGCTCGACCAGCACCTGGCTGCGCCGGGCCAGGTTGACGAACATGGCGTTGACGTTGCGACGCATCATCGCCTGCTCGACCGCGACGTCGACCGCGCTGCGGTGCACCGCCACGAACGCCTCCGCCAGCTCGCCGATCTCGTCCTGCGAGTCGACCACCGCCGGTGGCACCTCGATCGCGCCCACCGGCCGGTCCACCGCGCGCAGTCGCTCCAGCGTGAGCGGCAGCTCCACCTGCGCGATGCGCAGCGCCTGGCCGCGCAGCTGCCGCATCGCCCGGGCGACGGACCGGCCGACCAGCAGCGAGATCAGCACGGCGACCAGGAGCACCGAGACGATGCCGCCGGCGACCAGCAGCGTCTCGCGCAGCTGCCGGGCGCTGGCGTCGTCGGCCCGGCGGACGGCGTCGTCGAGCAGCTCGCCCTCCAACTGGCGGAACAGTTCCTGCCGCTGCTCGCTGGCCGCCCACCACTGCGGCGCGGACAGCACCGCCGGCTCCGCCGCGCCGTTGGGCAGGGTCCGCTCCTCCAACCCGGTGGCCGTGACGAAGGCCGGTTCCACCGAGGTCTGGTCGTAGCGGCGGACCTGCTCGGCGGTCGCCGCGACCCGGAACGCGCCCAGCGCGGTGAGCTGCTGGGCCCGCAGGTCGCTCAACGTCACCTGGTCGTCCTGCTCGTACCGCCCGGCGCGGGACGCCGCGTACAGCTCGCCGCGGATCCGGGAGGACAGCTCCTTGACCCGGGACAGCTGGACGTACCGCAGCACGGCCTCGGTCAACGCCTGCTGGTCGTCGCCGGGTGACGGCTCGGCCAGCAGGTTGAGCAGCGCGGCCACGGCCCGGTGGTAGTTGCTCAGCACGGTGTCGCTGGAGAGCACCGCGGGAGGCACCGCCGCCCGGATGTTCACCACCTGGTCGTACGCCTCCAGCGCCTCCGAGTAGGAGACCCGCCAGGCGGCGTCGGCGTCGGCCAGCGGCTCGGCCGCCACGCGCAGCTCGTCCACCGCCCGGTCGGTGGCCTCCTGCAACGGCCGCAACGCGGCGACCGCGGCGTCCCGGTCGGCGCCGGTGCCGGCGCGGCGCAACGCGGCCAGCTCACCGGCGGAGCGGTCCCGCTCCTGCTGGAGCCGGTCCACCACGGTGCTGATCTGCCGGCCGATGCCGACCTGCTGGGCGAAGTCGCTCAGCACCGTGGTCTGCCCGACCAGGCCGCGGGTCTGGATGCCGGCCAGGACGAGGAACGCCACCGTGGGGATCACCAGGACGGTGGCGAGCTTGGTGCCCATCCGCCAGTCCCGCAGCCGGAGACCCGAGCGTCGCCGGTGCGGCGGTGGGGCCGCACCGCGGGCCGGGTCGGGAGCTGCGCCCACACTTGCCTCCTCGTTCCGACTCCACCACGGCGGGGAGCGGAGTCCATCCAACCAGGCCGGGAGGCGGTGTCAACGGCCGCCCGGGCGTCATGAGCAGGAAGGTCAGCGTGGTGGGTGGGCGCTCACGTGTTCGGCGCGGCACCCTCGTCCGTCCGGCCGATGCCGCCGATGTCGGCCGCCTCGGCGACCCGACCGAGCGCCACCAGCGCGGCACCGGTCGCCCCGATCTCGGGGTTGCGCTGCCACCGGACCGTACGCGGGGCGAGCACGTCGGTGAACGCCCCGCGCCACCAGGGAGAGGCGGTCAGCGCCCCGCCGCCGAGCACCACCTCCATCGGCTCGCCCACGCCGGCCTCCAGCTCGGCCAGGTCGTCGGCGACGAGCCCGCACAGCCCGGCCATCAGCCCGGCGAGGATGTCGACGGCGGTGGTGCCGAAGCTCAGCCCGCGCAGCTCACCGGAACCGGCCGGCGCCGTCCCGGGTGGCCGGTCGCCGCCGAACCGGGGATTGGCCCGTACGGCCAGGTCGGCGGCGGCCCGGTGCAGCGCGGCCTCCAGCTCCGCCCCCGTGGGCAGCCGCAGCTCCCGGGCGGCCCAGGCGAACAGGTTGCCGCCACTGGAGTACGCGGCGCCGGTGACGACGTGGTCGTGGTCGACCCGGTAGCGCCAGAGCTGGTCGGGCAGCGGCGGCAGCTCCGCCCCGGCCGGCACCGCCTGCATCATGCGGACCGCGGCCGAGGTGCCGACGGTGACCGCCGCGCGGGACGGATCGACGCAGCCGGACCCGACGTTGGAGGCGGCCCCGTCGCCGATCGGCGCCGACCAGCGCGCCTCGGCCAGTTGCGGCCAGCGTCTCGCGTAGCCGGGGTCCAGCCGGCCGTGCCAGCCCGACGGGGCCAGCGGCGGGAGCTGGTCCGGACGGACGCCGGCCAGCGCGCACGCCTCGGCGTCCCAGTCCAGGCCCCGCAGGTCGAGCAGCCCGGTGCCGGAGGCCAGCGACATGGACATCGGTGCCGCGTCGAGCAGCTCACCGAGGACGTACTCGGCCAGCCCGGCGAACCGGACCGTCCGGTCCCCGCACCGTTCCCGCAGCCAGGGCAGCCGCACCGACCAGTAGCAGCGGTGCCACCAGGTGCCGGTACGGCGGTGGTAGTCCTCCGGGTCGGCCGGACCGGCGACGCCGGCCGGCGGGGCGGCCCGGGTGTCCAGCCAGGTCAGCACCGGCCCGGACGGCGTGCCGTCGGCGGCCAGCGGCAGCACCGAGTGCCACTGCGCGGACGTCGCCACCAGGCCGACCCGCCGCAGGTGCCCGCCGGCGGCCAGCTCGTCCAGGCACTCGACCAGGCAGGCGAGGTAGCCGGCCCCGTCCAGGGTCCCGGTGCCGTCGTCCCCGGTGGCCAGGCGCACCTTGCGGCGGGCCAGCGCACCCGGGCGCGGCACGGCGTCCGCGTCCAGCACCAGCCCGCGTACCGAGGAGGTGCCCAGGTCCAGAGCGAGAATGTCCATCGCCGGTCAACCTACCCGGCGGGAACCGCGGCGAAGCCAAGATCCGTACCCGCTCCCGCGCGATCGGGTTCCCCGACGCCCGACGATCGCGTACAGTGA
Source organism: Micromonospora maritima (assembly GCF_902825405.1). GTDB lineage: Bacteria > Actinomycetota > Actinomycetes > Mycobacteriales > Micromonosporaceae > Micromonospora > Micromonospora maritima. The sequence goes on from NZ_CADEAU010000255.1 coordinate 4,696, forward strand.
TCGCCATGCCCGCGCACCCGAACTGCTGGTGGCCCGCCGACCCGGCGGCCCACCCCCGCGCGTAGCTTCCCCACGCGGCCGCCCGACGAGGCGGCCGCCGGTCCTCCCCGGCAACCCGGGTCGCCTCACCGGCGGCCACCGGCCCACCGAGGAGACCCGATGACCAGCCCGTCCGACCCGCTCGCCGCCGTCGCCGCAGGCCTCGACCCCGGCCCGTTCGCGCTCGTCCGCCGCGAGGGCGCCGACCACGTCGACCTGTTCGCCGGCCCGGTACGCACCGCCGACCGGCTCGCCGACCTGCCGGTGCCCGAGGGCGCCCCCGGCCCGCGCACGTTGGCCCTGGTGCCGTTCCGGCAGATCACCGAGCGCGGCTTCGACTGCGTCGACGACGGCCTGCCGTTGGAGTACCTGGAGGTGCAACGGCACCGGCGGATACCGCTGGCCGAGGTGCTGGACGCGCTGCCCGACGCGCCGGTGCGCACCCGCGACGCCGCCTTCGACATCGCCGACGACGAGTACGCGGCGATCGTCGAACGGGTGCTGGCCGACGAGATCGGGCACGGCGAGGGGGCGAACTTCGTCATCCACCGCACCCTGCGGGCCACCGTGGAGGGCGACCCGCTGGCGACGGCCCTGGCCGCGCTGCGCCGGCTGCTGCTGCGCGAGCGCGGGGCCTACTGGACGTTCCTGGTGCACACCGGCACCCGGATCCTCGTCGGCGCCAGCCCCGAGCGGCACGTCAGCGTCGCCGACGGGCTGGTCGAGATGAATCCGATCAGCGGCACGTTCCGGCACCGGGGCGAGACCGTGGACCGGGACGCGCTGCTGCGGTTCCTGCACGACCCGAAGGAGGTCGAGGAGCTGTACATGGTGCTCGACGAGGAGCTGAAGATGATGGCCGTCGTCGCCGAGCACGGTGGACAGGTGGTCGGGCCGTACCTGAAGGAGATGGCGCACCTGGCGCACACCGAGTACCTACTGGCCGGGCGCTGCTCCCGGGACGTGCGGGAGGTGCTGCGGGAGACCATGTTCGCGCCGACGGTGACCGGCAGCCCGATGGAGAACGCCTGCCGGGTGATCGCCCGGCACGAGCGCACCGGCCGCCGCTACTACGCCGGCGTGCTCGCCCTGCTCGGCCGCGACGAGCAGGGCCGCCAGACGCTCGACGCCCCGATCCTGATCCGCACCGCCGAGTTCTCCCCCGAGGGCTCGCTCCGGGTGCCGGTCGGCGCCACCCTGGTCCGGCACTCCACCACCGCCGGCGAGGTGGCCGAGACGCACGCCAAGGCCGCGGGGGTGCTGGCCGCGCTGGGTCTCGGACCGGAGGCGCCGCACGCGGGCGTCGAGCCGGCCGTCCGGTACGCCGACGACCCCGAGGTACGGGCCGCGCTGGCGGCCCGCAACACCCCGCTGGCGCGGTTCTGGCTGGAGCAGCGGGAGCCGGGGGCGATCGCGCTGCGCGGGCTGGCCGGTCGCCGGGCGCTCATCGTCGACGGGGAGGACACGTTCACCGGGATGCTCGCCCACCAGCTCGGCGCGCTGGGCCTGGCGGTCACCCGACGCGACTGGCCGGACCCGGGACCGCTCGACGGGTACGACCTGGTGGTGGTCGGTCCCGGTCCGGGCGACCCGCGCGACCTGAGCGCGCCGAAGATGGCCGCGCTGCGGGCGCTCCTGGCCGAGCTGCTGGCCTCGGGCCGCCCGACGCTTGCGGTGTGCCTGGGGCACCAGTTGCTCGCCGGGCTGCTGGGTCTGCCGCTGCACCGCCGGGACGCGCCCTACCAGGGGCTGCCGCAGGACGTACCGGTGTTCGGGGTGACCCGGCGGGTCGGGTTCTACGCCAGCTTCACCGCCCGGGCCGACGCCGACCGGGTCACCGGCCCGTACGGCCCGGTCGAGCTGTCCCGCGACCCGGGCGACGGCGCGGTGCACGCGCTGCGCGGCGCGGGCTTCGCCGGGGTGCAGTTCCACCCCGAGTCGGTGCTCAGCCAGGACGGCACCGCGGTCCTGGCGGACCTGCTCGGGCATCTGCTGGACCGGCCGGCGCTGAGCGCGCATGGGGCGGCCGATCGGGGGTAGGGCGAAGGACGGCCGGTGGCCCGGACGGGTTCGAGAGCCCTCGTCCGGCCACCGGCCGCCCGGGCCGCTCGGTCAGCCGGCCATGCCCTTCTTCAACGCGGCGCCCATCAGCACCGCCCGCTTGGCGGTCAGCGCGGTGGCGGCCAGGGCGACGTGGTCCGGGGCCACCTCGCCGTTGTTGCTGGTGTGCGAGGCGCCGTACGGGTTACCGGCGACGAACTGGCTGGGGTCGGTGTAGCCGGGGGTCACCACGATGCCGCCCCAGTGGTAGAAGACCGTGTACAGCGACAGCAGCGTCGCCTCCTGGCCGCCGTGCGAGGTCGCGGTGGACGTGAAACCGGTGTAGACCTTGTCCGCCAGCGCGCCCTGGGCCCAGAGCGGGCCGGTGGTGTCGATGAACTGCTTGAGCTGCGCGGCGATCATGCCGTACCGGGTCGGCGAGCCCATGATCACCACGTCGGCCCACGACAGGTCGTCCGGCTGCGCCTCCATCACGTCCTGCGTCTCCAGCCGGTGCGCCTGCCAGCCCGAGTTGGAGCGGATCGCCTCGTCGGGCGCCAGCTCACGCACCTTGCGCAGGCGCACCTCGGCGCCGGCCTCCCCGGCCGCCTCGACCGCCGACTGCGCCATCTGGTAGGTGATGCCGGTCGCGCTGTAGTAGATCACCGCGACCTTGACCTGGCCATCCATCAGACGTTTCCTCCTTGATTCGGGTCAGCTCCGGCGACTACCCGTTACTTGTCGCGTCAAACTCCGGGCGGGCATGATCGGCGGGTGGAGATCCGCACCGCGACCGCCGCCGACTGGCCGCTGATCTGGCCGTTCCTCTCCGAGATCGTGGCGGCGGGCGAGACGTACACCTGGCCGCGCGACGTGACCGAGGAGCAGGCCCGCGCGTTGTGGATGGCGGCGCCGCCCGGCCGGACCGTGGTCGCGGTGGACCCGGACGGCACGGTGCTCGGCTCGGCGAAGCTGGCGCCGAACCAGGGCGGCCCCGGGGACCACGTGGCCAACGCCGGCTTCATGGTCGCGCCGACCGCCGCCGGCCGCGGG
>NZ_CADEAU010000256.1 GCF_902825405.1 Micromonospora maritima
GGCGCGGATCGCGGCGAGGTCGGCGGCGCGGGCCTCGGCGAGGGTCTGGGCATAGAGCGGCGCGGTGCCGGCGGCGGCGCGCGCGGCCCGCCACGCGACCACCTGCGGGTCGAGCGTCATCCGGCCTCCCCGGTGGTGACGAAGAGCTTGTCGATGCCGCGCAGGAAGAGACTCCCGCTGTAGGTGTAGGGCTGGGTGACGGCGAGGCGGGGGAACCGGGCGAACAGCCGGGGCAGCGCGATCCGTCCCTCCAACCGGGACACCGCCGAGCCGAGGCAGAAGTGCAGCCCGACGCCGAACGCCAGCGACGGCGGGCCGTCGCGGTGCGGGTCGAAGCGGTCCGGGTCGGGGAACCGGGCCGGGTCGCGGTTGGCGGCGGCGATCAACAGCAGCACGTTGTCGTCCCGCGCGACCGGGACGCCGTCCACGTCGGTGTCGGCGGGCGCGGAGCGGGCCAGGAAGTGCACCGGGCTCTCCAGGCGCAGCACCTCGTCCACGCAGCCCTGGGCCAACGCGTCGTCGCCGGGCAGCGCCGCGGTCACCTCGGGATGGTCCAGCAGCAGCGGCAACCCGTTGCTGAACATGTAGACGGTGGTGACGAAGCTGGCGTTGAACAACACGATCAGGTTGCTGATCAGCTCGTCCTCGGTGAGGTCGACGTCGCCCGCGTCGAGCACCTCGACCAGCCCGCTGATCAGGTCCGTGGCGGGCGAGCGACGCCGGTGGGCGATCAGGTCCCGGTAGTAGACCCGCAGCTCCTCGGCGGCCTGGTTGGCCCGGACCAGGCGCTCCGGCGTCTTGCCGGAGACGTCCATGTACTCGTCGATCCAGTCGACCCGCTGCCGGTACCAGGCCAGGTCCGCCGCGGGCAGGCCGACGAACTCGGCCATCACCAGGGCCGGCACCGGGTACGCGAAGTCGGCGACGAAGTCGACCTCGGCGCCGTGCCCGCCGGCCTCGGCCATCCGGTCCAGCCGTTCCTCCACGATCCGCACCACCACCGGCTCCAGCGCGCCGAGCCGCCGCGGCGTGAAGGTCTTCGCGAAGACGGCGCGCATCCGGGTGTGGTCGGGCGGGTTGACGAACATCATCGAGGTGAGGAAGGTGCGCAGGATCTCCTGCTCCTCCCAGCCCGGCGGGAGGCCCTTGTACCAGCCGGGATCGCGCAGGATCCGGTCCACCACGTCGTAGCCGCCGGCGACGGCGGTCACGGTGCTGTGCTCGGCCCGGACGGGGATGTGGTTGATCGGCCCGTGCGCGTGCAGGGCCGCGTAGAACGGATAGGGGTTCTGCCGGCCCTGTTCGCTGTACAGGCCGGTGAGTATCTCGCTGACGTCCACGGCGGTCGTTCCTCCCCAGGAATGGCGGCGGGGGCGGCCGCCGTGCCGACGCCGCCCCCGCCCGGTGTCACAGCCCGAGCAGCCGCAACGGAACGGCGTTCGCCATCGCCCGCGCGCCCGCGTCGTTCGGGTGGATGTGGTCCCCGGCGTCGTAGGCCGGCAGCAGCCGGCTCGGCCGTGCCGGGTCCCGCAGCACGGCGTCGAAGTCGAGCACGCCGTCGAACTCGGCCCGACCGGCGCCGCGCAGCCAGGCGTTGACCGCGTTGCGGGTGGCGTCCTTCTCCTCGGTCCACACGCCCGGACCGCCGTTGCCCTCGTACGGCGTGATCGTGCCGACCAGGCTGGTCAGGCCGCGCGCCTTGACCTGCTGGTTGAGCTGCCGCAGCGAGGCGATGATGGCCTCCGCGCTGTCGCCGCTCATCCAGATGTCGTTGATGCCCAGGTGGGTGATGACGGTGCGCACTCCGGTCTGCGGGAACACGTCCTCGTTGAGCCGGGCCAGCGCGTTCGGGCCCAGCTCGTAGTAGCCGGGGAAGCCGCCCGCGCCGGGCTCGGTGCCCTCGTGGTTGAGCCGGTTGCCGGCCAGGCTGAGGTTGAGCACCCCCGGGGTGCGGACCTCCGGACGCGCGTCGATCAGGCGCTCGGCGAGCAGGTCCGGCCACCGCTGGTCGGCGTTGACGGTGCTGCCGTTGCCGTCGCCGATGGAGTCGCCGAGCACCACCACCGAACCCGGGCTGGCCCGGCGCTCGACGTCGATGCCGGACAGGAACATCCAGCAACAGTTGGGCTTGATGGTGAACCCGGCGCCGCCGGCGCTCGTGGTCAGGTCCGTCGCGCCGATGAAGTTGGTGACCCGGGACTGGCCGTGGAACGTGACCGGACCGGTGAGCACCGGGAAGTACAGGGTGACCACCAGGTCCTCCTGCTCGGCCACCGGATAGGGCAGCGGGTCGCTGAGCAGCTCCGCGCCCTTGTTGATGGTCGCCGACGTGCCGCCGGAGAACCGCAGCTCCCGGACGCTGGCCGGGTCGACGTCGGACAGGTCGTCGGTGGTGGCGGTGTTCGGCCGGGCGACGGTCGCGTGGCCGACCTTCACCGCCTGCTCGCCGTAGAGGTTCGTGAGTCGGACCCGCAGCCGGGGACCGCCCACCGTGGTCTGCACGGTCATCCGGATGCTCTGGTCGTTCAGGCCGGTGTTGGTCAGCCCCACGGTGTTGCCGCGGGTCACCGCCGCGGCCCAGCTCCCGGCCCACTCCGCGCGCCCGTGCCCGGCGCGGTCGGTGTCGGTGGGGCCGGCGCTCGCGGTGACCGCCGGGGTACCGGCGAGCAGCAGCGTTGCGGCGGAAGCTATGACGTGCCATCTCTTCGGGGTCGGCATCGATCCTCCATGGTCGGCAGCCCCGGGCGTGGCGCGGTCGGCGTCACCGCCCGGTCGATGGACGGGAAACTAGCCGTCCGCGATGACGAGCGTCAATCAACCTGATCGACCTGATCAAATGCCCGGGGGGCGCGAGCCGACGCCGATCGGCTCTGTCCGCCGTGGACCGTGTCTGCCTAGGCTCGGAACCGGCGGCGGTGCGGTCGCCGACCCTGGCACCTGCCGTCTCGTCCCGGCTCCGACCTGCCCGGACGCCGCTCGCGGACCACGATGGGGGCTGCCATGACCGACCGCCCGAACTACGTGCACGAGGCGCTCGACCTGTTCGCCGGATTCGGTGACCGGGAGGCGCTGGTCGCGGGCGACCGCCGGCTGACCTACACCCAGGTCGCCGCCGAGGTGCGGAGCCTGGCCGCCGCGCTGCGCCGGCACGGCGTACGGCCGGGAGCCGCGGTGCTGGTGATGCTCGGCAACACCCTCGAGGGGCCGCTGCTGCAACTGGCGCTGCACCTGCTCGGTTGCCGCAGCATGTGGATCGCCCCGGTCACCTCCCGCCGCGAGATCGACGAGTTCGTCGCGTTGGCCGAACCGGAGGTCTTCGTGCACGACCCGCGCGACCCGCTGGGCGGGCGGCTCGCCGCCGGCCTGACCGGCGTACCGGTGCTCTGCCTCGGCCCGGGCGGCGCCGGGCCGGACCTGACCGCCGGTGGCGCGGAGCCGGAGCCCTCGCCGGCCGACGTGCCCGCGCCGGAGTCGTTCCTGCAGACCAGCGGCACCACCGGCACGCCGAAGCTGGTGCACCACCGGGAGAGCTTCTACCGGCAGGTGCTCGCGCTGGCCGCCGACTTCCGCGGCGCCGGGTTCCCGCTGCTGCGGCACCTGTCGCACTCCCCGATGTGGCTGGCCAGCGGCCAGATCACCACGTTGTTCAACCTGTTCACCGGCGGGGTGCTGTTCCTGCGTGAGCGGTGGGACCCGGCCGCGTTCGTCGCCACCGTGGACGCCGAGCGGCTCACCTCCACGTTCGTCACCCCGCCGATGCTCTACGAGGTGCTCGACCACCCCGACCTGCCGGGCGCCGACTTCTCCGCGATGTTCATGTTCAACGTGGGCGCCGGGCCGGCCGCGCCGGCCCGGCTGCGTCAGGCGATCGCCCGGTTCGGCCCGTGCCTGCGGATCGTCTACGGGCTCAGCGAGGCCGTGGTCATCTGCGCGCTGCCCGGGCTCACCGAGGACCCGGAGCACCCGGAGCGGCTGCGGTCCTGCGGCCGGCCGTACGGGGACGTGACGGTGCAGATCCGCGACGCCGACGGGCGGGTGCTGCCGGCCGGTGTCGACGGCGAGGTGTGGGTGCGGACGAAACTGAGCTTCGCCGGCTACCACGGGCAGCCCGAGCTGACCGCCGAGTCGCTCGTCGACGGCTGGGTGCGCACCCGCGACATCGGCCACCTCGACGCCGACGGGTTCCTCTACCTGGTGGACCGGCTCCAGGACCGGATCCTCACCCGGCAGCGCAGCTGGCCGATCTACTCCCGCCCGATCGAGGACGTGCTCGCCGGTCACCCCGAGGTCCGCGCCGCGGCGGTGATCGGCGTGCCGGACCCGGTGGCCGGGGAACTGCCGCACGCGTACGTGGTGCCCGCGCCGGGCGCGACCGTCACCGGCGACGAGCTGATCGCGCTGGTGTCCGAGGAACTGAGCGAGACATGGGCGCCGGGCGCGGTGGAGTTCGTCGACGCGCTGCCGCTCAACCGGTCCGCGAAGGTCGACAAACGGGCGTTGCGGGCCCGGTACGCCGCCGCGCATCCGGCCGACACCGACTCGGTGGGGACCCCGGCGTGAACCCGCGCCGGGAGTTGTACACCCTGGTCGGCGCCGACCTGCTGTCCAACCTCGGTACCCGGATCTCGGTGGTCGCCATCCCCTGGCTGGTGCTGGAGACCACCGGCAGCCCGACCCGGATGGGCCTGGTCGCGGCCGCGGAGACGCTGCCGTACATGCTCTCCAGCGCGCTGGCCACCCCGTGGGCGGACCGGTTCGGGGTACGCCGTACCTCGGTGTTCGTGGACGCCGCGAGTGCCGCCGCGATGGCGGTGGTGGCGCTGGCGCCCTGGCTCGGGTTCGGCACGCTGCTGGTGCTGGTCGCCGTCGCGGGCGGGCTGCGGGGCATCGGCGACCGGGTCAAGCACGTGCTGTTCAAGCCGGCCGCGGAACGGGCCGGGGTGCCGCTGATCCGGCTCACCTCGGCCTACGACGGGCTGGCCCGGGGCATGACGTTGTTCGGCGCGGTGCTGGGCGGCCTGCTCATCGACTGGGTCGGGCTGACCCGGGCGATCTGGATCGACGCGGCCACGTTCGCGGTCTGCGCGTTGCTGATCGGGCTGCTGGTCCACCCGCCCGCGCCGGCCCACCCGGCACCCCGGGAGCCCTACCTGCGGGCGTTGCGCGGCGGCTTCGCGTACCTGCGCACCGACCGGACGCTGCTGACCATGCTGATCGTGGTGTCGGCGTCCAACATGTTCGCCAACGCCAGCGTCGCCGTCTGGATCCCGCTCTGGGTGAACCAGGTGCTCGGCGACCCGGCCGGGTTCGGGCTGCTGCTGGGGGTGTTCTCCGCCGGCGCGCTGCTGGGCAACCTGCTGTTCACCCTGCTCGGCACGCGGTTGCCGGGGCAGGCCGTGTTCGCGCTCGGGTTGGCGCTCAGCGGTACCCCCCGGCTGCTCGCCCTGGCGCTCAGCGACGACCTGGTCGTGGTGCTGGTGGTGACGTTCCTGTCCGGCATCGGGATCGCGGCGGTCAACCCGCTGCTCGGCGCGGCGCTCTATCAGCGGGTGCCAGAGGCGTTGCAGACCCGCGTGCTGGGCATCTCCGGCTCGGTGGCCTTCCTCGGCCTGCCGGTCGGCGCGTTGCTCGGCGGCTGGTCGGTGGCGGCGCTCGGGCTGCACCGGGCGCTGCTGGTGATGGCGGTGGCCTGCCTGGTGCTCACCGTGGTCCCGCTGCTGTTCCGTCGCCCGTCGACCGACCGCCCCGCGCCGGAGCCGGTCGCGGCCACGCCTGCCTGACCGGCGGTGTCGGTGGGTGGGCGTAGGGTCGGCGCATGGCGAGCTGGGACGACGTCCGGCGGGTCGCGCTGGCCCTGCCCGAGACCACCGAACGCGGGTCCTACGACGACCTGCCCGCCTGGCGGGTGCGCGACAAGATGTTCGTCTGGGAACGGCCACTGCGTCGCGCCGACCTCGACGCGCTCGGCGACGCCGCGCCCGACGGGCCGGTCCTCGCCGCCCGCGTGCCCGACCTGGGCGCCAAGGAGGCGCTGCTCGCCGACGACCCGGCGGTCTACTTCACCGTGCCCCACCTCGACGGCTACCCGGCGGTGCTGGTGCGGCTCGACCGGATCGGGGCGGCCGAGCTGACCGAGCTGGTCACCGAGGCGTGGTACACCCGCGCCCCGAAGCGGCTCGCCGCCGCGCACCGGGCCGGAGCCTGACGGCCTTCCTCCGGCGCGTCGGCTCGGCTAGCCTGCCGGGCATGCCATCGACGCTGACCGAGGCGACGGACCCCTGGTGCCTGCGACCCGGTGAGGCCGGCGAGCTGCTGCGTGGGCATCCGTGGCACCGGTTCGTGGTGCTGGGCGACAGCGTCGCGGAAGGGCTCTGCGAGCCGGTCGACGGCTACCCGGACGTGCAGTGGGCGGACCGGGTCGCGGCCGAGCTGCGCGCGGTGCGGCCCGAGCTGGCCTACCTGAACCTGGGTCGACGTGGCCTGCGCGCACACGAGGTGCGGGCCACCCAACTGGCCGCCGCGCTGGCCTTCGGACCGGACCTGGCGCTTGTGGTGTGCGGCGGCAACGACGCGTTCCGGCCCGGGTACGACGCGGACGCGGTCGACGCCGAGCTTTCCGCGATGGTCACCGCGTTGCGCGACGCCGGAGCGGACGTGATCACGGTGGGCATGTTCGACGTGTCGCACAGCCCGGCCGTGCCGGACGCGCTGCGGGCCGGCCTGGGCGAGCGGATGCGCCGGCTGTCCCGGCACACCGGCGCGGTGGCGCGGCGCCTCGGCACGTTGCACGTGCACCTGACCGACCACCCGCTGGTCGCGGACCCGTCGCTCTACAGCGGCGACGGCCGGCACGGCAGTGCCCGCAGCGACGCGATCGCCACCGCCGAGACCCTGCGCGTCCTCGCCGCCCGCGGCACTCCCCGGCCACCCGCCGTCTAGCCCGGCCGGCGGGGCGGTACGGGCGGGGCGCTCGTCGTGGTCGGACGCCGCGCCGGCGCGGGGCGGCGGACGGCCCGACCCGTCGGTACGGTGCGGAGAATGGACAGTGCCCGTCCCCCGGTGCCCGGCGTCGTCCACGAGGCGCCCGGGTCGACCGTACGACTGCGCCCGGTGACCGAGGACGATCTGGCGATGTTGCGCCGGTTCGCGGTCGAACCCGGGCTGGTCGGGCTCGACTGGGCCGGCTTCCGGGACCCTGCCGCGCCGGCCCGCCGCTTCGCCGAGGACGGCTACCTGGGCGAGAAGGTCGGCGGCCTGATCGTGCAGGTCGAGCCCCCGGGCGTCGCGGCGGGCTATCTCAGCTATCTCCAGGGCCAGTACGGTGGGCGGGCGCCCTACTGGGAGATCGGGATCGTGCTGCTGCCCGAGTGGCGCGGCCGGGGCATCGGCTGGCGGGCCCAGGCGCTGCTGTGCGACTACCTGTTCAGCCACACCCCGGCGCAGCGCATCCAGGCCGGCACCCACGCGGAGAACGCGGCCGAGCAGCGGTCGTTGGAGAAGGCCGGCTTCCAGTTGGAGGGGGTCCTGCGGGCCTGCGAGTTCCGGGCCGGCGCGTGGCGCGACGGGTGGCTCTACAGCCGGCTGCGCGACGACCCGTCGCCGCTGTGACCGGCGGGCTGCGGCGTCCCCCGGCCGGGTTGCGCCGTCGCGACGACGAACCTCCGGCCACTCCCCTCGGCTCCGGCGCGGACCGGTGCGCCGACGAGCGCCTGTCGAGCTGACATCATCAACGACTCACCCACGCCACATCCCCACGGCCGCCCCACGCCCGTCCGACCGGCCCCGGCCTCGGCCCCGGCCCCGGCCCCCGCCC
>NZ_CADEAU010000257.1 GCF_902825405.1 Micromonospora maritima
GAAGACGGCATACGAGATCATGATGAGTGACTGGAGTTCAGACGTGTGCTCTTCCGATCTCTCCGGCCAGCCGGGCTGGCCCAGCCGCGGCTCACGCGGTCGGCCGTCGCACGGCGGCGGGTCGCCCTGGTCCAGCTGGGCGTACGCGTCGGCCGCGCTGACCAGCGGCACCCGCAGCTCGCCGTCGGGGAAGCGGATCGTGCCGTCCGGCGGGACGGCGGTCGGCATCGGGATCTGGTCCCGGTACCAGCCGGAGTCGAACGCCAGCTTCGTCTCCGCGGTGAAGCCCGGGTCGCCGCCGAGCACGGTGGCGTCCTGGAGCGGGACGTAGCCGGTGCGCCACCTCGGGTCGGGGCGCCAGCGTGCGGCTACCTCCTGCGCCCGCCTGTCGAACGCGGGGTGCTGGTCCCGGACGGCGGACGGCGTCGCGCCCGGGCCGGCGGACGAGGTGGCACCCGGCCCGGAGTCGGGCGTGGCGCACCCGGCGAGGACCAGCATCGGCAGCCCGAGCAGGGCGAGCGATCGGCGCATGCGGATTGGACGCCGCCGCCTCCCGGCCGGTTCCGCTCAGTCCCCACCGCCCAGGTCGGCTTGGTACGCCTCCCAGAGCAGGTCCGCGCCGCGCCGCCGGTGCCGGTCGAGTGCGCGCAGCAGGTTGCCGGCCTGTTCCCGCACCTCCTCGGCGGAGACGGCGGACGACCCGACGGCGTGCTGGAGCGCGGCCAGCGCCGCGACGATCGCGGCGTGCTCGTCCACCAGCAGGCGTACGCCCCGGTGCAGCCGAGGTGCGGTGCGCAGCAGGTCGGCGTAGCGGCCGGCCGGGCCCTCGGTGATCCGGACGTGCTCGACGAAGCCCTGCCGGACCGGAGCGAGGTGGACGATCAACCGCTCCCGCCAGCGGGGTTCCCCGGTCGCCGTCAACGCCTGCCCGAGCACGGTGGTCGGCTGGTGGATCGGACTGGTGACCATGGGGCACCTCCCGGCCTGCGGCGCTATCGCATACCGCGATGGTGAACCCGGCCGCCCGGCCTGTCCAGCCGCCGGCGCCGCCTCATTCGTCTCATCGGACACAGCCGCCCCAGTGGCACCACCCGGTCGCGGAAACGACTGTGCGCCCCGGTCCGGGAGGACCGGGGCGCACAGGTCAAGGTGGTGGAGGTGCCGGGAATCGAACCCGGGTCCTTCGCCGGTTTGTCAGGGCTTCTCCGAGCGCAGCTCGCTGTGCCTCTACTCGGCCCCACCGCTCACGCGAGCAAGTTGGTGTGACGGGCCCAGTCGCTGATTGATCTCGCCGCACGGACCCCGCGACCGGGTCCGATTGGCCAGCCTTCTAGCTGATGCCGGCTAACTGGGTCGAAGGCGCTCCCAGGCCGACAGACTTGCTACTCGCCTCAGGCGGCGAGAGCGAAGTCAGCGCGATTGTTCTTGGCGCTTATTGGTTTCCGACGACCGATTCTCGAGACGACGTCGGCTTCCTCGGCTCGCTTCCCCTGTCGCTGCGTACGAAGTCGAAACCAGTCACCCCCTCGACAGGCCACCGTGCTGGTGGCACTGACAAGCCTAACGCCTGCCGCAACGGGTTTCATCCCGAGCCCCGGGCCGGGCGTGCCGGCCGGGACGAAGGGGACAGATCAGTCGTCCATGCCCTTGCCGCGCCGACCCGCGACGCGCCGGATCTCCCGGTCGGCGTCCCGCTTGGCGAGGTCCTGCCGCTTGTCGTACGACTTCTTGCCCTTGGCCAGGGCGATCTCGACCTTGGCCCAGCCGTCCGAGAAGTAGACCTGGAGCGGCACGACGGTCAGGCCACCCTCCCGCGTCTTGCCGATCAACCGGTCGATCTCCAACCGGTTGAGCAGCAGCTTGCGGGTACGCCGGGGCTCGTGGTTGGTCCACGTGCCCTGGGTGTACTCCGGGATGTGCATGCCGTGCAGGTAGATCTCGCCGCCGCTCTCCTGGGCGAACGCGTCGACGAGCGACGCCCGCCCGGCGCGCAGCGACTTGACCTCGGTGCCGGTCAACGCCATGCCCGCCTCGTAGGTGTCGAGGATGGCGTAGTCGTGCCGCGCCTTCTTGTTGGAGGCGACCACCTTGCGGCCCTTTTCCCGTGGCATCGGCGCCACCCCCTTCCTGATCGGCTCCCGGCCACCGGCCGGCGAGCGGAGATCATGCTACCGGAACCACAAGAGCCCTCCCGCGCCGTTTATTCCGGCGCGGGAGGGCCCTCGGAGAGCCGTACCGGGGTAACTAGACCCGCAGGTAGAAGCGGAGCGTCACCCAGGCGGTGACCGCGCTGACCACGCCACCGACGGCGGCCATCAGCGGGAAGGTCAGGAAGATCTCGGACCAGGAGATCGGGGTGATCAGCCCCTCCAGGGCGGCCATCGAGCTGCCGGCCGCCACCGTCTTCACGGAGATCAGGGCGAGCAGGCCGAGGATGGAGCCGATCAGGCCGGCCACCACCGCCTCCAGCACGAACGGCGCCTGGATGAACCAGTTGGACGCGCCGACCAGCTTCATGACCGCGACCTCACGCCGCTTGCTGTACGCGGCCACCTGGATGGTGTTCGCGACGAGCAGCAGGGCGGCGGCGGCCATCACGATGGCGAGGGCGAGCGCGCCGTTCTGGATGCCGGTGAGCACACCGAAGACCTTGTCCAGCAGCTTGCTCTGGTCGACGATCGTGTCGATGCCCTCGGCGGTCTTGTACTGGTCGTAGATCTGCTTGTACTGCTGCGGGTCGTTCAGCGTGATCCGGAACGACTCCGGCAGCTGGTCGGCCTTGACCGCGTTGACCAGGTCGGGCGCGTCGGCGTACATCTGCTGGAAGCGCTTGTAGGCCTCGTCCTTGTTGACGTACGTGACGTCCTTGACCAGCGGGTCCGCCTTGAGCTTGGTCTCCAGGTCGGTCCGCTGCTGCTCCTGGACGTCGGTCTTCAGGAAGATCGAGACCTGGACGTTCTCGTAGTAGAGATCCTTCATGTCGCCGACCTTCTGGTACAGAAGGCCGCTGCCGCCCAGCATGAACAGCGACACCGCCATGGTGATGATCATGGCGACTGTCATGGTGACGTTGCGCCACAGTCCGACCAGTACCTCGGACAGGACGTACTTCATCCGCATCGGGATATTCCTCCGGCTCTCCGGCGTGAGGTGTTCGTCGTCAGGGTCTACGGATCGTCAGCGGCTCAGCCGTAGACGCCGCGGGCCTGGTCGCGCACGATGCGGCCGCTCTCGATCTCGATCACCCGGCGCCGCATCTGGTTCACGATGTTGGAGTCGTGCGTGACCATCACGACGGTCGTGCCGGTGCGGTTGATCCGGTCCAGGAGGCGCATGATCTCGATCGAGGTGTCCGGGTCCAGGTTTCCGGTGGGCTCGTCGGCCAGCAGGATCAGCGGCCGGTTCACGAACGCCCGGGCCACCGCGACACGCTGCTGCTCGCCACCGGACAGCTCGTGCGGGTAACGGTGCTCCTTGCCGCCGAGACCGACCAGCTCCAGCACCTCCGGCACGACCCGACGGGCGACCGCCTTCGTCTTGCCGATCACCTCCAGCGCGAACGCCACGTTCTCGTACGCGGTGCGGTTCGGCAGCAGCCGGAAGTCCTGGAAGACACAGCCGATGGAGCGCCGGAAGTGGGGTCGCTTCCAGGAACGCATCGACGTGACGTCCTTGCCGTTGACGACGACACGACCCTTGTTGGGCGTGACCTCGTGCAGCAGCAACTTGATGATGGTGGACTTGCCGGAGCCGGATGGACCGATGAAGAAGACGAACTCGCCCTTCTCGATCGAGACGGACACGTTGTCGAGCGAAGGCCGGGACGCCTTCGGGTACGTCTTCGTCACTTGCTCAAGCTGAATCACGGGTCGGTAGTCTACGCGGTGTAACCGCAGAGCCAAGCCCCCCGCCCCGGCGATGCGGCGCGCGTCATCGATTTACCCGGTCAGACCGAGATCGATGACGCGCTGCGTTCGACCGTGATCACGCACCGTCAGCGGTGAGCTGCTGCTGCTTCCGCCAGCGGATTCCCGCCTCGATGAAGCTGTCCAGCTCGCCGTCGAAGACCGAGGACGGATTGCCCGTCTCCTGTTCGGTACGCAGATCCTTCACCATCTGATACGGGTGCAGGACGTACGACCGCATCTGGTCGCCCCACGAGCCGGCCGCGTCGGTCTTCAGGCCCGCCATCTTGGCCTGCTCCTCCTGCCGCTTGCGCTCCAGCAGCCGGGCCTGGAGCACCCGCAGCGCGGAGGCCTTGTTCTGCAGCTGGGACTTCTCGTTCTGGCAGGTGACCACGATGCCGGTGGGGATGTGGGTGATCCGGACCGCCGAGTCGGTGGTGTTGACCGACTGGCCACCCGGGCCGGAGGACCGGTAGACGTCGATCCGCATCTCGTTCTCGGGGATGTCGATGTGGTCGGTCTGCTCGACCACCGGAAGCACCTCGACGCCCGCGAAGCTGGTCTGCCGGCGGCCCTGGTTGTCGAACGGGCTGATCCGCACCAGCCGGTGCGTGCCGGACTCCACGCTGAGCGTGCCGTAGGCGTAGGGCACCTTCACGGTGAACGTGGCGGACTTCAGGCCCGCCTCCTCGGCGTAG
Organism: Micromonospora maritima; assembly: GCF_902825405.1. GTDB lineage: Bacteria > Actinomycetota > Actinomycetes > Mycobacteriales > Micromonosporaceae > Micromonospora > Micromonospora maritima. The sequence continues at coordinate 4,604 of NZ_CADEAU010000257.1, forward strand.
GAGGTCTCGTAGACCTCCGTCGGGTAGCCGTGGCGCTCCGCCCAGCGCAGGTACATCCGCAGCAGCATCTCGGCGAAGTCCGCCGCGTCCACGCCGCCGGCGCCGGCCCGGATGGCGACCAGCGCCTCCCGGGAGTCGTACTCGCCGGAGAGCAGGGTGCGGACCTCCATCTCCTCGATGGCCTTGGTCAACCCGGTGATCTCCGACTCGACCTCGGTCAGCGCGCCCGGGTCGGACTCCGCCTGGGCCAGCTCCAGCAGCACCCCGGCGTCGTCGAGCCGGGAGCGCAGGTCGCCCAGCTTGGTGATCTCACCGTTGACGTACGACAGCTGCGACGTCACCTGCTGCGCCTTGGCCTGGTCGTCCCACAGGTCGGGCGCGGAGGCCTCCTGCTCCAGGCGTGCCTTCTGCTCGCGCAGCTTGTCGAGGTCGAGCACGGCCTCGATGTTGCGCAGGGTGGCGTCGAGGTCCTTGAGCTGTTCGGCGTAATCGGCAGCGGTCACGACAGACAAGCCTACTGCCTCTCCTGGCCTGGTCGACGCAGGCGGTCAGCCGACCGGCGCGGTCTTCAGCCAGGACAGCGCCGCCTTGTGGTAGGCGACCGCGAACTCCAGCGCGCTGGCGTCGTAGTTGTCGCCTTCCTTCTTGGCGTTCTTGACCTGCTCGCGCACCGCCGCCAGCGCCTCGGTGTGGTACTCGTTCGCCGAGGCGTACAGGTTCTTGAGCTGGCTCGCCGAGTGCAGGTTGCCGAACGCCATCCGTAGCGCGATCGGGTTACGGATGGTGTCCTTGCCGGGATTCTCCGCCAGCCAGCGGGAGAATGTCCGTTTCCCGGCCGCCGTCAGCGCGTACGGCTGGCTCATCCGCGGCCCGGGCTTGCCGAGCCGCACCAGACCCTTCTCGGCCAGGACGGGAAGCTCCCGGTAGACCTGACTGCGGGTCATCGACCAGTACGGCGCCAGCCGGCGCTCGGCGGCGGCCATCAACTGGCCGCCAGTCATCGGGCCGTCGTGCAGCAGACCCAGCAGGGCCGCCGCCGTCGGGTTGACTCCGGATTCCGCCATGCCCTCTAAGCTGCCACTTTGTCGGCTCTGGCGTCCAGGATTTGCCGTTTTCGCCACCCGATGGCGGGTCCGATGTGCACTGTCGGGTAAGGAAGGGGCCCGCCCCACGTCTCCGACGGGCCCCCTCCGGACGTCTCAGCCCATGTGCGGGTAGGTGTGGTCGGTCGGCGGGACGAAGGTCTCCTTGATCGTCCGCGGCGACGTCCAGCGGACCAGGTTGTGCCAGCTACCCGCCTTGTCGTTGGTGCCGCTGGCCCGGGCGCCGCCGAACGGCTGCTGCCCGACCACCGCGCCGGTCGGCTTGTCGTTGATGTAGAAGTTGCCCGCCGCGTACCGCATCTTCTCCGCCACCTGGTCGACCACCCGGCGGTCGTTCGCGAAGATCGACCCGGTCAGCGCGTACGGCGCGATCGACTCGGCCTGGGCGACCACGTCGTCGAAGCGGGCGTCGTCGAAGACGTGCACGCCGAGGATCGGGCCGAAGTACTCCGTGGTGAAGGTCTCGTGCGCGGCGTCGGAGCACTCGAACAGCGTCGGCCGGACGAACCAGCCGACCGAGTCGTCGGCGGTGCCGCCGGCCAGGATCTTGCAGCTGTCGTCGCCCTTGATCAGCTCCAGCGCGGCGGTGTGCCGGCCGAACGCCTTGTCGTCGATGACCGCACCGCCGAAGTTGCTGAAGTCGGTCACGTCGCCGTAGGTCAGCGACTCCGCGGTGGCGGCTAGCCGGTCCCGCAGCCCGCCCTCCCAGAGCGACCGGGGAACGTACGCCCGCGAGGCCGCCGAGCACTTCTGGCCCTGGTACTCGTAGGCGCCCCGGATCAGCGCGGTGTGCAGCGCGTCCACGTCGGCGCTGGTGTGCGCGACCACGAAGTCCTTGCCGCCGGTCTCGCCGACCAGGCGCGGGTAGCCCCGGTAGCGGGCGATGTTGTCGCCGACGGTCTTCCACAGGTGCTGGAAGACCTTGGTCGAGCCGGTGAAGTGGATGCCGGCCAGGTCCGGGTCGGCGAGCACGACGTCGGAGACCTCCTCGCCCCGGCCGGTGACCATGTTGATCACACCGGGGGGCAGGCCTGCGGCCTCGAACAGGCGCATCGTGAAGTGCGCGGCGAACTGCTGGGTCGGGCCCGGCTTCCAGACCACCGTGTTGCCGAGCATGGCCGGCGCGGACGGCAGGTTGCCGGCGATCGCGGTGAAGTTGAACGGGGTGACCGCGTAGACGAAGCCCTCCAGCGGCCGGTGGTCGAAGCGGTTCCACACACCGGACGAGGACATCGGCTGCTCGGCCAGGAGCCGGCGGGCGAAGTGCACGTTGAACCGGAGGAAGTCGATCAGCTCGCAGGCGGCGTCGATCTCGGCCTGGACCGCGGTCTTGGACTGGCCGAGCATGGTGGCCGCGTTGAGCGTGTCCCGCCAGGGGCCGGCGAGCAGGTCGGCGGCGCGCAGGAAGATCGCGGCCCGCTCCTCGAACGGCAGCGCCCGCCACATCGGCGCGGCGTCCTTGGCGGCCCGGACCGCGGCCCGCGCGTCGTCGTGGGTGGCGTGACCGGTGACGCCGAGCACGTGCGCGTGCTTGTGCGGCTGCACCACGTCGATCGACTCGCCGCCGGCCATCCGCTGCTCGCCGGCGATGGTCATCGGCAGCTCGATCCGGTCGGCGGCCAGTTCGGCCAGCCGCCGCTGGAGCCGCTCCCGGTCGGCGCTGCCGGGCTCGTAGGTGTGGACCGGCTCGTTGCGCGGCTCGGGTACGGAGAACACGGCGTCCATCACAGGCTCCTGTGCGATCTCGACGGCGGTGGCGAAACCGGTCCCGCGAGCGCGGCCGGGCGGCCGGCGCCGGACACCGCGCGGCGGACCGGTCGCGGCGGCGGGACCTGGGCCGATTGTTTCATGCGACACCCCCGCCGACCCGGCCTCCCCGGGGGCCGAGGCGAACACCGGACGGACTCCCCCTCTTCGGACCGTCAGCTCATTCCGACCCGGAACCGACGAAACGTCGGTGCGGACTGCACCGGATCGACGATTCGTCGGCGGCTTCGGCCCGCTCCACCCCTGCCGGGTGGAGGCGTCGACGCGTGCCGGCAGCCGGGGGTGACGCGCGCGCGGCGCGCGGCCCGCCCGTCCGGGAGGC
>NZ_CADEAU010000258.1 GCF_902825405.1 Micromonospora maritima
CTGCCGCTCGGCGACCACGACCAGGCCCTCCGGCTCGCCGGACCGCGCGGCCGTCACCACGTCGGCGTTGGTCGAGCCGGTCTCGGCCAGCAGTTCCAGCCGCCGCCACGGCCCGTGCGGCGCGACCAGCGCGCGGCGCAGCCGGGCCGCCGACAGCGGCGGGCGGTCCAGGTCGGTGTACGGCGAGCCGGGCATCCCGCCAGCCTACGGCGCGGGGTGAGGCGCACTGCACAACCTCACGCACCTGAACCATCGTTATATTCCACGGGTGACTACCGAGACCGGGATCAACATCCACACGACCGCCGGCAAGCTGGCGGACCTGGAGCGACGGCTCGACGAGGCGGTGCACGCCGGGTCGGCACGCGCGGTCGAGAAGCAGCACGCGCGGGGCAAGAAGACCGCCCGCGAGCGGATCGAGATGCTCCTCGACGAGGGCTCCTTCGTCGAGCTGGACGAGTTCGCCCGACACCGTTCCACCAACTTCGGGCTGGAGAAGACCCGCCCGTACGGCGACGGCGTGGTGACCGGCTACGGCACCGTGGACGGCCGGCAGGTCTGCGTCTTCGCGCAGGACTTCACCGTCTTCGGCGGCTCGCTGGGCGAGGTCTTCGGCGAGAAGATCGTCAAGCTGATGGACCTGGCCATGAAGATCGGCTGCCCGGTGGTCGGCATCAACGACTCCGGCGGCGCGCGGATCCAGGAGGGCGTCGCCTCGCTCGGCCTCTACGGCGAGATCTTCTTCCGCAACGTGCGGGCCAGCGGCGTCATCCCGCAGATCTCCCTGATCATGGGCCCGTGCGCGGGCGGCGCGGTCTACTCCCCGGCGGTCACCGACTTCACCGTGATGGTCGACCAGACCTCGCACATGTTCATCACCGGCCCCGACGTGATCAAGACGGTCACCGGCGAGGACGTCGGCATGGAGGAGCTGGGCGGCGCCCGCACCCACAACGCCCGCAGCGGCAACGCGCACTACCTCGGCACCGACGAGTCCGACGCGATCGAGTACGTCAAGGCGCTGCTGTCGTACCTGCCGTCGAACAACCTGGACGAGCCGGTGGTGTTCGACGCGCCGGCCGACCTCGACATCACCGATGAGGACCGGGAGCTGGACACGCTGATCCCGGACTCGGCCAACCAGCCGTACGACATGCACCGCGTCATCGAGCACGTGCTCGACGACGGCGAGTTCCTGGAGGTGCAGCCGCTCTACGCGCAGAACATGGTGATCGGTTTCGGCCGGGTCGAGGGCCGTCCGGTCGGCGTGGTGGCCAACCAGCCGATGCAGTTCGCCGGCACGCTGGACATCGCCGCCTCGGAGAAGGCGGCCCGCTTCGTGCGCACCTGCGACGCGTTCAACGTCCCGGTGCTGACGTTCGTGGACGTGCCCGGCTTCCTGCCCGGCACCGGCCAGGAGTGGGACGGCATCATCCGCCGGGGCGCGAAGCTCATCTACGCGTACGCCGAGGCCACCGTCCCCAAGGTCACCGTGATCACCCGCAAGGCGTACGGCGGCGCGTACGACGTGATGGGCTCCAAGCACCTCGGCGCGGACCTGAACTTCGCGTGGCCGACCGCGCAGATCGCGGTGATGGGCGCGCAGGGCGCGGTGAACATCCTCTACCGCTCCGAGCTGGCGAACGCCGAGGACCCGGCCGCCGTCCGGGCCGAGAAGATCGCCGAGTACGAGGACACGCTTGCCAACCCGTACATCGCCGCCGAGCGCGGATACGTGGACGGCGTGATCCCGCCGCACGAGACGCGTACCCAGATCGTCCGCGCGCTGCGGGTGCTGCGCACCAAGCGCGAGACGCTGCCGCCGAAGAAGCACGGCAACATCCCGCTGTGACCACGGCGTCGGCGCCCCCGCCGGGAGAGCGGCGGGGGCGCCGACGTGTCAGCAGCCGGGATGGGCGGCGACGCACATCCGCCGGACCGCGACCCGGGAGAGTTCCCGCAGCTCCGCCTCGCTGCCGCCCACCCTGGTCGAGAGCACGGTGACGAGGTCGCCGACCCGCACCACCGCCTGCTCCCTCGGCCCGCTCCCGGCACCGATCGACGCCCCGGTGTCGAGACGCCGGGCCTGCTCGACCGTGTGGCGCAGGATCACCGACTCGTCACCGGCGAATCCCCGGTCGACCTCCTGCCAGGAATGGACGACCTCGGCCTGCACCGTCCGGTCCCGCAGTTGCACCGGGCCGGTGGCCCGCCAGGTGCGGCAGGGCGCGAGCAGCGCGGGCAGCCCGGCGAACAGCCGCTCCCCGTCCTCCGGCGCGAGCCGGTGGAGGTCCTGCGAGGCCAGCACCTGCCCCTCCGGCTGCCCGCCGGTGCCCCGCCGCTCCCGGACCAGGCTCACCGACCGCGAGTAGCGGGACGTCGCCCACTGCGTGCCCAGTCCCTGGTCCTGCCGGCAGACCTCCAGCATCCGGTCCAGCCGGATCTCCTCGCCGAGGTTCGCCTCGCTCCACGGCGTGGTCACGGCCGGCCGCAGGTCGGACGGTTGCAGCAGCGCCTCGGTGGGCACGTCGGTGGCACGCCACGGAGTCGCCGACGGTCCGGCCGCGGCCGGCGCCGGTGGGGCCCCACGGTCGGCCGCCACGAACGCGGCCCCCGAGGTGAGCGCCAGCACCGCCGCAGCCGCGGCGGCCACCGTACGGCGGCTGCGGCGCCGGGCGCGGGCCCGCAGCTCGGCCGGTTCCGCCCACCGGACGGAGTGCAGCTCCCGTTCCAGCAGGTCGATGAACGCCAGGTCGTCGTCACGCATCGGCGGGCTCCTCCAGATCCACGACCGTGAGCAGTTCGGCCAGGGCGGCACGCCCTCGGGACAGCCGGGCCTTGACCGTGCCGACCGGGGCCTCGGTCGCCCGGGCCACCTCGGCGACCGGCATGCCGACCAGGTAGTAGAGCGCGATGGCGACGCGTTGCTCCTCGGGCAGCCGCCGCAACGCCGCCACCACCTCGACCGTGTCGGTGTTCGGGCCCGGCACGCTGTCCTCCGCCCCGTGTCGCAGGTAGGCCCGGGCCCGGCTGCGCAGGCTGCGCCAGCGGCTCACCGCGATCCGGCTCGCCACCACCCGCAGCCAGGCCTCCGGGTCGTCGTAGCCGCGCACGGTCGACCAGCGCTGCCAGGCCCGGATGTACGCCTCCTGCACGGCGTCCTGCGCCTCGGCGAGGTTGCCGGTGAGCACGTAGACGAAGCCGAGCAGCCGTTGCCGGCTCCCCCGGTAGAACTCGTCGAACCCGTCGACGTCCGGCACCTGGTACCTCCCCCGTGACGGTCGCAGGGGAGACGCCTGGCGCACCGGGTGCGGTTGCCCGCTCAGCCCACCAATTTCTCCAGCTCGGCGAGCGGGAAGCCGCCGGCCGGGATCCGGTCGCGGACCGCCCGGCGGATCGCGACCTGCACCGCCGCGTTGACCGGGGTGGGCACCCCGTGCAGTCGCCCGAGCAGCACGATCTCCCCGTTGATGTGGTCGGTCTCGACCGAGCCGGCGCCTCGGGCCAGGCTCTGCCAGGTGGAGCCGCCGGCGCGGTCCTCCCCGTCGACCGGCCGGTAGGCCACCAGGTCACCGCGTTCGGTGGCCTCCTCGTCCCGGCTGGTGTGCGGGATGCCGGCGGCGGCCAACGCCGCCTCGCCCTCGGCGCGTACGCGTGCCGACAGCGACTCCGGAATGTCCCGGCCGAGCAGCGCCTGGAGGCCGTTGCCGAGGTTGACCAGCAGCTTGCCGTACTTCCAGCGCATCACGTCGTCGCGGACCGGGGCGACGAAGCCGGCGGCGGTCAGGTCGGCCGCGACCGCCCGGCTGGTGTCGTCGGCGCCGCTCGGGTAGCGGCCGAGGTGCAGCATGCCCGGGTGCGGGTGCCCGTTGGCGACGACCACGCCCGGCTCCAGGTGGGTGGCGGGCAGCCAGACGCAGACCGGGTGCACCCGGGCGAACAGCCGCAGCGCGGCCGGCTCGTTGGCCACGCCGTTCTGGGCCAGCAGCACCGGCAGCCGCTCGGCGGCCGTCCCGCCGCCCTCGACCGGCGCGTCCGCCCACGCGGACAGCGCCGCCACGGTGTCCTGCGACTTGACCGTGAGGACCAGCACGGTGTCGGCGGGCAGGGGCGCGCCGTCCGGTCCGGCCGCCGTCGACAGCCGGCCGGTCACCGTCCGCTCCGGCGTCCGCAGCGTCAGGCCCCGTTCCCGCACCGCGTCCAGGTGCGCGCCGCGCGCCACGAGCGTCACGTCCCGACCAGCCTCTCCGAGGAGTACGCCGATGGTGCCGCCGACCGCGCCCGCCCCGATGATCACGTATCGCATCCGTCCGATTCTGCCCCGACGCGGCGTGGGCCGCTGTCCGGCGTGGCCGGGAGCGCGATCGCCGTGCCGGGCCGGGTCAGGCGGTGAGGCCGACGTCGGCGAGGAGCGGACCGGTCAGCAGCAGCGTGCCGGCGACCAGCGCGCCGAGCGCCACCAGCAGGAAGAACCCCACCCAGAACAGCGGCGGGAACGGCGTCAGCCGGGCGAGCTGGTCGGCGTCCGACTGGGGCATCCGGCCCCGGCTGCGCTGGCGGCGCAGCTCGAAGACCGGCCGCACGCCGCCGACGAGCAGGAACCAGATCGAGGTCCAGGCGAAGGCGGCCTGCACCTCGGGCGGGGTGTACCAGGAGACGGCGAGCACGATGCCGCCGGTGACCAGCAGCGACAGCGCGCCGAACAGGTTGCGGATGAGCACCAGCATGGCCAGCAGCAGCGCCACCGCCAGCCAGAGCAGCAGCGTGATCCGATTGCCGGCGAGCAGCCACGCGCCGCCGAGGCCGAGCAGCGACGGCGCGACGTAGCCGGCGAGCAGCGTGAGGATCATGCCCGGCCCGTCGGGACGGCCGGCGGAGACCGTCAGCCCGGACGTGTCCGAGTGCAGCCGGATGCCGTGCAGCTTGCGGCGGGTGAGCAGCGCCATCAGCGCGTGGCCGCCCTCGTGCGCGATCGTCACCGCGTTGCGCGCGATCCGCCAGGTCCGCCAGACGGCGACCACCGCGACCGCCACGACGGCGGTGAGCACCACAAGCAGCGGCGGCGGGTCCGGTTGGGCGCTGGTCAGCGTGTCCCAGAGCGTGGTCAGGCCGTCGATCAGGGGCATGGGCGGGGAGCCTACCGCCCCGAGCCGTGTCGTTCGACCGGCCCGACCCGGGGAGAGGTCACACTGGCCGGTGCAGGCGCGAGCGGAGGTGCGGCGGTGGTTTCGTATGTGGGTCCGTTGACCGAGGCCGACTACCTCGCGTCGGCGGACGGCCGTCATCGCATCGAGCTGTTCGACGGCGGCCTGGTCGTGAGCCCGGCGCCAGGTCCACGGCATCAGCTCGTGGCGCGACGACTGGCGAACTCCGTGGAGCTGGCCGCCGAACCGGCCGGGCTGTTCGTCCACGGCGCCGTCAACGTGCGACTGGGCGTCGACCGGATCGTCATCCCGGACCTCGTCGTCACGGACGATGCCGATGATGACGGCGTGGTCCTCGACGGCAACCGCGTGGCACTCGTCGGGGAGGTCGTCTCACCGGGCAACGACGCCGTGGACCGGGTGCTGAAGATGCAGCTCTACGCGATCGCCCGGATCCCGTTCTACTTGCTGGTAGAGCAGGACGGCGACAGCCATTCGCTGCGGCTGCACCGGCTCGACGGGGGCCACTACGTCGAGGACGCCGTGGCCAAGGCCGGTGAGACGCTCAGCGTCACCGAGCCGTTCCGCTGGGCGATGGACCCGGGCACCCTGCGCTGATCCGCAAACACCCGCCACCTGGGACCACGACAACCGTCGATGAAAATTTCCTTGCACGCTATTGCGATCTAGGGCACTTAGCTCCAAAGATGGGCGTCAATCAGTAGACGTCCTCTGGAGGCATCCATGGCCCACACCAGGTTCTCCGTACGCCGGCTGTTCGCCGCCGGCCTGACCGTCGCCGCCACCGCGGCCGCGGCCCTCGTGGCGACCGCCGGACCGGCCGCCGCCGCGACCACGCCCGGGATCGACGTCTCCCGCTACCAGGGCAGCATCAACTGGACCAGCGTGCGCAACGCGGGCATCCAGTTCGCCTTCATCAAGGCCACCGAGGGCACGAGCTACAAGGACCCGAACTTCAACTCCAACTACGTCAACGCCTACAACGCGGGTGTGATCCGGGGGGCGTACCACTTCGCCCGGCCCAACATCTCCGCTGGCTCGACCCAGGCCAACTACCTGGCCAGCAACGGCGGCGCCTGGTCGGCCGACAGCCGCACCCTGCCGGCCGCGCTCGACATCGAGGGCAACCCCTACAGCGGGGGCTACTGCTACGGCCTGAGCACCACCGGCATGCGCAACTGGATCCAGGACTTCCTCAACACCTACCGGTCCCGCACCGGCCGGTACGCGGTCATCTACACCACCACGAGCTGGTGGAACCAGTGCACCGGCAGTTGGACCGGTCCGTGGGCCAACCACCCGCTGTGGCTCGCCCGCTGGGCCAGTTCGCCCGGCACCCTGCCGGCCGGTGCCCCGGTGTGGAGCTTCTGGCAGTACACCAGCACCGGCAGCGTCTCCGGGATCAGCGGCAACGTCGACCGCAACTACTGGAACGGTGACCGGAGCCGGCTGATCGCCCTGGCCAACAACACCTGACCCGCATCCGTCGCCGCCGGGACCGCCTCGTCACGGGGCGGTCCCGCTGTCGTCGTACCGTCGGGGTCGTCGTCGCCCGGTCAGGCCCGGCGGCGTGCGGTGGCCGGCACGGGCACCGCCGTCCGGCGGGTCCAGCGCCACGCCGCCACCCCCGCGAGGGTCAGCGTCAGCACGCCGAGGATCGCGACCGGCGCGGACAGGCCGGCGCTGATCAGCAGCAGTACGACGTCGCCGAGCGCGACCAGCATCCACAGTGCCAGCCGGGTGCCGGTGTCCCTGCGTCGGTAACCCATGTCGCACCTCCTTCCGTCGTCAGGGATGTTCATACCCCCGAGGACGGAAAGCCATGCGAACACGTTTCGTGCGGGCGGGATTCCTGGGTCAGTTGACGCGGTCGGGCTTGAAGCCCTTGGTGATGACGTCGAAGGCGGCGAGGTTGGCCTCCCAGTCCTTCGCCGGCACCTCCCAGCGCAGCGCGTAGCCCCGGTTGCTGGCCGTCGCCACGCCCCGGTTGCGCACGTGGAAGCGCGTGCCGTTGTCACGCGTCTCCAGCCAGTCCCAGTCGGCGCAGGTGCGGTAGTAGCCCTTGCAGGGGACGATGTCGACCAGCTGGTAGTTGCTGACCCGCGAGCGCCGGTACGGCTCCTGCTCCCGCCAGTCGGCGAGCGCGTCCTTCTCCGGCCGGTCCGTCCACTGCATGAACAGCACCCGGCGGGCACCGCCGGTCTCGTAGAGCACGACCTGGTTGTTGCCGGGCCGGGCCTGCCAACCGTTCGGGATCGGGACCTGGAAGCCGTTCGAGCCCTTGTAGTAGCGCCAGCCCGCCGGGAGCACGAAACCCGAGGCGGACGGGCTGGCCGACGGCGACGGACTGGTCGACGGGCTGCTCGACGAGGCGCTCGCGCTCGGCGGGGCGGCGCTGGCGCTCGGCGCCGGCGGGGCCGCCGACCCGACCGAGGTGCCGGCGTTCGGCTGACCGCCGTCACCGGAGTCGTCGCCGTTGTTGAGCAGCGGCAGCGCCACCGCCAAGCCGACCAGGAGCACCAGCACCAGCGCGCCGATGAGCAGGTTGCGCCGGTTGGGCGCGGTCTTCGTCCCGGGCAGCACGGTGGCCCGCCCGGTCGACGGCGCGGGGCTGACCGG
>NZ_CADEAU010000259.1 GCF_902825405.1 Micromonospora maritima
CCCAGGACGCTCTTACGCAGAATCGTGTTCATCAGGGGGGCTCCATTCGGGGGTCGACACACCCGGGGGACGGGTGTGGGCACCGTCAGGCGCACAAAGAAGTCTTGGGGGGTCCGGCTCGCGGGGGCCCGGGGGGCGGGTCACCGGGGGCCGGGGGTTCGGCTGCTCGCGGAGGCCGGGGGGCCGTGGCGGCGCCGGGACCAGGTGTAACGACCGGCTACCGGCCGTCATTCCCGCCGGGGGGCGGGCACACGGGCGGCACGGTGGTGCGGGGGTTCACCCTGCTCGGTCGTTCACCGGGTTACAACGCCGTCGACCCCCCGCCGATTCCGCGCCCGGGGTGCCGCCCACCACCACCGAACCGGACACCCACCCCACAACCGGACACCCATCCCGGTGTTCCACCCACCGCCAGAACATCAGGTCCCGTAGGCGGCGCACCCGCTCCCGCCCGCCGCATTGATCAAGGAGTTTCGGTCGGCACCCGACCCGAAACCCGACACAAACTCCTTGATCAACGCGGCGAGGGGTGCAGGAGCCGGGCAGTGGGAGGTCTTGGAAGGAAAGGGCCCCCAAAGGGGCACCGAACTTCCAAGATCTCCCCACGGGAACGGGCAACACCGGAAGGGGCGCCAGTCCGGGGAGATGGCGGGGCCGTGATGGCGCCACCTCCCCGTGACGGAGTCGATCGGCCCGACGACAGGACCGGAAAGGAGGCCCCGGTCGGGAGAGGGCGGACGCCGCGTCGGCACCTCCCCCAGAGCGAGTCGATCAACCAGGGAAGGTCGCGGGAGCGGGCGGAGGGCCGGGATCTCGTGTTCTGCCGTTGGCAGACGCGCTGTCCGGGACGGGGGACCGGCGGGCAGGCTGGGACGCATGCGACTGCTGATGCTGGGTGGTACGGGATTCGTCGGTGCTGCGGTGGTGGCCGACGCGGTGCGCCGAGGCTGGTCGGTGACCGTGTTCAACCGGGGGATCCACGGGGACGTGCCGGCCGGCGTGCACCGGTTGCGGGGTGACCGGACCGCGCCGGAGGGCCTGGCCGCGCTCGCCGGTGGCGAGTGGGACCTGGTGGTGGACACCTGGGACGGCGCGCCCCGGGCGGTCGGGGACGCGGCGCGGGCCCTGGCCGGGGCGGTGCCGCACTACGTCTACGTCTCCAGCGGCTCGGTGTACGCGCCGCCGGTCGGACTGGGGACCGGCGAGGAGGCGCCGACCGTGGCGGCCGAGCCGGACGCGGACGACGGCGACTACCCGCAGAACAAGGCGGGCGGGGAACGGGCCGCGGTGCGGGTGTTCGGGGACCGGGCGCTGCTGGTGCGTGCCGGCCTGATCCTCGGCCCGGGGGAGGACATCGGGCGGCTGCCGTGGTGGCTGCACCGGGTGGCCCGGGGCGGGGACGTGCTGGCGCCGGGGCCGCGGGATCTCCCGTTGCAGTACGTCGACGTGCGCGACCTGGCGGTGTGGATGCTGGACCGGGGGGTCGAGGGCGTCGGTGGGGCGTACAACGTGGTCGGTCGCACCGGGCACGCGACGATGGGTGAGCTGCTCGACGCGGCGGTCGCGGTGACCGGGTCGGGTGCGACGCTGCGGTGGACGGAGCCGGATCCGATCCTCGCGGCGGGCGTGGTGCCGTGGAACGACCTGCCGATCTGGGTGCCGCGGGGGCACGAGTACCGCTGGTTGCAGGAGCGCGACGTCGAGCGGGCGTACGCCGCGGGTCTGGTCTGCCGGCCGGTCACGGAGACCGTCGCCGACACCTGGCGGTGGCTGCGCGAGGTGGGCGGGGTCCCGGCCCGAGCGGGCCGGCCGGCGCGCGCGCCGGTGGGCCTGGACCCGGAGCGGGAGGCGGCGTTGCTGGCCGCCTCGCTGGGCTGACGCACGACGCCGGCGGCTCAGGCCGGCACGACCGGCAGGTCGAGCACCTGGTCGACCGGGCGGCGCGGGGTGGCGCGGCCCGGCTGGCCGTATCCGACCCGCATCACCATCTGCGGCGTGCCGAACCGGCCCAGGGACAGCCGCAGCGCCTCCCGTGCCGCCGGGACCTCGATCGGTTGGGAGAGCATCGACACGCTGAGCCCGGCGTCGGTGGCGGTGAGCAGCACCCGCTGCAACGCCTGCCCGGCGACGACCTGGTCGGTGGCGGTGTTGCCGGGCGTGCCGAGCACGGCCACCAGCGGCTCCGGCTCGAAGTCCCGGCCCGGGGCGCGGTTGCGGCCACCGAACCCGCGTTGCGGCAGCAGGTCCTGCGGCTCGCTCTGCGGGCCGCCGGCGGTGGCGGGCACCCCGTCGGGCGAGGGCTCCGAGCGGATCCACTCCACCCGCTCGGCCACGTACGCCGGGTCGCGTTCCAGCACGCGGTGGGCGCTGCGGGCGACCTCGGCGACCGCGTTGACCGCGCTGGTGCCGATGACCAGTTCCAGCCAGCACTGCTCGGCCCGGGCGGCCTCGCCGAGACGCCAGCGGGCCTCGGCCGGCACCGGGTCCGGCCAGAACGGGGCCCGGTTGCTGAACCGGCGGCCGATCGCCGCGTACAGGCTCTGCTCGGTCGGCGTGGACCGGCGCGGCACGTCGGGCACCAGCCGGGCCACCACGTCCGGGTCGCCCGGGTACGGGCGCAGCCGGACGGTGGCCGGTGTGCCCGCCACGGCGAGCGCCAGCCGCAGGTTGAACAGCGCCGCCCCGCAGGCGATCCGCGCGCCCCAGCCGCTGGGGTCGGTGGCCGGCAGCCCGCGCAGCGGGTCGACCGCGACCTCGATGCCGCCGTCGTGCAGCCGGAACCGCCACGGCTGCGTGTTGTGCAGCGACGGCGCGCGTACCGCGTCGGCGACCGCGGCCCGCAGCTGCGGGACGGTGTATCCGGTCGTCATGGTCGTGCTCCCTCCGTGCGGTGCCGGCCGGCCGGTCGGTCCACCCCCACGGTGCGTCACCGCCGGGCGCCGTGAGCAGGGCCGGAGGTCCCCACCTGGGGAGGTCCGACCGGCCCGGCGACGTGGGACGGTCGGGACCTTCGACCCGTGCGCGGGTACGGGGGAGCCGGTAGAAAGGACTGATGATCCGGGTGTTCCTGCTCGACGACCACGAGGTCGTCCGTCGTGGCCTTGCCGACCTGCTGCAGAGCAGCGGCGACATCGAGGTGGTCGGCGAGTCCGGCCTGGCCCAGGAGGCGGCGCGTCGCATTCCCGCGCTCCGTCCCGACGTGGCGATCCTCGACGCCCGGCTGCCCGACGGCAACGGCATCGACGTCTGCCGGGACGTGCGGGCCGTCGACTCGTCGATCAAGGGGTTGATCCTCACCTCGTACGAGGACGACGAGGCGCTGTTCGCGGCCATCATGGCCGGCGCGGCCGGCTACGTGCTCAAGCAGATCCGCGGCACCGACCTGGTGGACGCGGTCCGCCGGGTGGCGGCCGGGCAGTCCCTGCTCGACCCGGCGATCACCACCCGGGTGCTGGAGCGCATCCGCAGCGGGGTGGAGCAGCCGCGGGAGCTGAAGTCGCTCACCGAGCAGGAGCGGCGGATCCTGGAGTACGTGGCCGAGGGCCTCACCAACCGGGAGATCGCCGGCAAGATGTTCCTGGCCGAGAAGACGGTGAAGAACTACGTCTCCAGCGTGCTGGCGAAGCTGGGGCTGGAGCGGCGCACCCAGGCGGCGGTGCTGGCCACCCGCCTGCTCGGCAAGACCCACTGACCCTCGGTCAGCCCAGCGGGACACTCCAGCGCAGCTCGGTGCCGTGCGGCTCCACCCGGCGCAGCGTGAACTCCCCGCCCAGCCGCTCGGCCCGCTCCCGCAGGTTGACCAGGCCGCTGCGGGCCGCCTCCGGGTCGCAGCCGACCCCGTCGTCGCTGACCGTGACGTCGACCCGGCCGGCGTGCACCGCCACCCGCACCGCCACCCGGTCGGCGTGCGCGTGGCGTACCGCGTTGGACAGCGCCTCGCGCAGCACGGCGGTGAGTTCGGGACGCAGCTCGTCCGGGACGGCACTGTCGATCGGGCCGACCAGCTCCAGCTCGGGTCGCCACCCCAGCGACTCGGCGGCCACCTCGATCGCCTCGCGGATCTCGGTGCGCAGCGCCGCGCTCATCGGGGTGCGCAGCTCGAAGATGGTGCGGCGGATGTCGCGGATGGTGGCGTCCAGGTCGTCGACCGCCTGGTTGATCCGCTTGGCCGCCTCGGGGCGGGCGTTCATCGCCCCGCTCTGCAGTTGCAGGCCGGTGGCGAACAGTCGCTGGATCACCACGTCGTGCAGGTCGCGGGCGATCCGCTCGCGGTCCTCCAGGACCACCAGCAGCTCCCGTTCCTCCTGCCCGCGGGCCCGCTCCATGGCCAGCGCGGCCTGCCCGGCGAAGCTGGCCAGCAGGGCGAGGTCGTCGTCGGCGGCCGGGCCGTGGTCGGGCCGGTGGGCGATCACCAGCACGCCGTGCAGCGTGTCGGCGGCGGCGAGCGGGGAGACCACGGCCGGGCCGGCGACCACCGGCCGCGGCCAGGGCGCCGCGGCGGCCAGGTCGTCGACCTGCTCGTGCCGGCCCTCGGTGACCGCCGTGGCGAAGGTCGTCTCGCTCGCCGGCAGCACCGCGCCGACCAGTTCCCGGGCCACCGGGTCGGCGCCGTCGACCACCTCGACGGTGAACTGCGCCTCGTCCTCGTCGTAGAGCAGCACCAGGGCCAGCTCGGCCTCGGCGACCTCGCGGGCGCGGCGGGCCACCAGGGTCAGCGCGTCGGTGCGGCGTACCTCGCCGAGCAGCACCGAGGTGATCTCGGCGGCGGCGGCCAGCCAGCGTTCCCGCCGGTGCGCCAGCGCGTAGAGGCGGGCGTTCTCGATCGCCACGCCGGCCGCGGCGGCGAGCGCCACCACGATCTCCTCGTCGTCGTCGGTGAACTCGGCGGCGCCCTGCTTCTCGGCCAGGTAGAGGTTGCCCCAGACGTGGTCGCGGATGCGCACCGGCACGCCGAGGAAGCTGTGCATCGGCGGGTGGTGCGGGGGAAAGCCGTACGAGTTCGGGTGCTGGGTGATGTCGGGCATCCGCAGCGGCTTGGGATCGTCGATGAGCAGGCCCAGCACACCCCGGCCGTGTGGCAGCTCGCCGATCTTCGCGTGCAGCTCGGGACCGATGCCGTGGACGATGAAGTCGTGCAGCATCCGGTCGGGGCCGATCACCCCGAGCGCGCCGTAGCGGGCGCCGGCCAGGTCGCACGCGGACTGCACGATCCGTTGCAGGGTGCTGCGCAGGTCGAGGTCGGAGCCGATGCCGACCACCGCGTCGAGCAGCGCGCGCAGGCGCTCCCGGCTGGTCACCACCTCGCCGACACGGTCGAGCATCTCCTGGAGCAGCTCGTCGAGGCGGACCCGGGACAGCGGAGTCAGGCCGAGCGACGGCGTGACGTGCTCGTGCCGGGGGTTCGGTGCGGCGGCCACCGGGCGATGCTATCGCCCGGTGGCGTGCGCGGACGAGCCCGTCAGGGCAGCTGGTCGTGTACCGCCGAGGTGTCGACGGTCTGCGCGGACTCCAGGCGCGGGGTGTGCGGCGGGCCGGCGTGCGTCGGGTCGGCCACGCCGAGTCGCATGCTCAGGTACGGGAAGCCGAGCCCGGCCAGCATCTGCCGGAGCACCTCGCGGGTGCCGTCGACCTCCACCACGCCGGACAGCGGCACCAGGGACACCCCGTGGCGGGTGGCGGCCAGCCAGGCGGCGGAGAGCGCCTCGCCGGCCCGCAACCAGCTCAGCGGCTCGTCCTCGGCGCCCCAGAGGATGGCGTAGACGGCGGCCTTGTCGTGGCCGGGACCGATCGGCAGCGAACCGGGGTGGCCGAAGTCGCGGCCCGGCACGGTGGTCTGCGCCGGCTGGTCGGGCAGCACCTC
Organism: Micromonospora maritima; assembly: GCF_902825405.1. GTDB lineage: Bacteria > Actinomycetota > Actinomycetes > Mycobacteriales > Micromonosporaceae > Micromonospora > Micromonospora maritima. The sequence continues at coordinate 5,861 of NZ_CADEAU010000259.1, forward strand.
CGGCGGCAGCCCGGTGCCGGTGCCGGCCCGGTTGATCCAGTAGGACAACTCCTCGCGCAGCTCCGGGCTGTCCGCCTCGACGGCGGCGGCCTGCTGGGCCGCGCCGGCCAGCTCGATCTTCTGCATGTCGTCGAGGAGCTGCAGGTTGACGCCCTCGGCGGTGGCGGCGCGGTCGATGTCGCCGAGCGCGGCGGCGGGGATCGGCTCGTCGCTGACCGGCCGCCGGTCGGTGTGCCGCACCCGCATGCACTGCACGAGGTGCATCGCGTCGGGGTCGGCGCCGGTGTGCCGAAGCCCGGTGATGCGGGCCAGCAGGTCGGGCTGGTTCGGGTCGGGCAGCCGCTCCACCACCGGGGTCCACCCCTCGGCGGCCAGCGCCGTGCGGGCGTGGTGCAGCGCCGCGCCGCAGCTGACCACCAGCAGGCGGCCCTCCGGGTCCATGGCGCTGAGGTGCCGTTCCCGGACCACCCGCAGCTCCAGCGCGTCGGGCAGGACCGTCCAGTGCCACGGCTGGGTGTTGTGCACCGAGGGGGCGTGGCCGGCCATTCCGGCGGCCTCCGCGAGCGCGGTGGTCAGCGGGCGATCGGTAGCCGGCGTCTCGTGGCTCATCGTCACGACCTTTCCTGTTTCTCCCCATCGTGCCCCACACCCGGGACGCCCGGGCGGGGTTGCCCGCTCCATCCTCGGTCATGCCCGGCCGGCCCGCACGGGGCCCTTCGACCTGTCGGATCGCCCGGTTCGCCCTACCTGGGCGGCGTCGGCGCTGAGACGATCCCTTCGTGGGGACCGAAGCGCCCGAGTGCGTACCCGAACGGCCGGTCCGGACCCGGCTGCGGGCCTGGGTGCAGTGGGCGCCGCTGGCCCTGCTCACCCTGGCCGTGCTGGCCGGCGCCGCGCTCCGGTTCGCGGGGGCGCCCGGCGCGGCCCGGCTGGTCTGGGCGGCGGTCACCGTGGTCGCCCTGGTCCCGGCCGTCTGGACCACGCTGCGGCAGCTGTGGCGCCGGCAGTTCGGGGTCGACGTCATCGCGGTGCTGGCGCTGCTCGGCGCGTTGCTGGTACGGGAGTACCTGGCCGGCGCCGTGATCGCCGTGATGGTCGCCACCGGGCAGGCGCTGGAGGAGTACGCCCGCCGCCGGGCCACCCGCGACCTTCGGGCGCTGCTGGAGCGCGCGCCCCGGCAGGCCCGCCGCCGCACCGCCGACGGCGGGATCGAGGTGGTGCCGCTGGACGCGGTACGGGCCGGCGACCGGCTGGTGGTCGGCCCCGGCGAGGTGGTGCCGGTGGACGGCACCGTCGAGGAGCCCGCCACGCTCGACGAGTCCGTGGTGACCGGCGAGGCGCGGCTGGTCGGTCGGGCCGCCGGCGAGCAGGTGGCCAGCGGCGTGGTCAACGCGGGCGCCGGCTTCGGGCTGAGGGCCCGGAAGAACGCGGCGGAGAGCACGTACGCCGGCATCGTCCGGCTGGCCGGTGAGGCGACCGCCCGCAAGGCCCCGATGGTGCGCCTCGCCGACCGGTACGCGGCGGCGTTCGTCCCGTTCACCCTGCTGCTGGCCGGCGCGGCGTGGCTGCTGTCCGGCGAGTTCGCCCGGGCGGTGGCGGTGCTGGTGGTGGCCACCCCGTGCCCGCTGCTGCTGGCCACCCCGATCGCGGTGGTGTCCGGGCTGTCCCGGGTGGCTCGGCGGGGCGTGCTGGTGCGCGACGGCGGGTCGCTGGAGCAGCTCGGCCGCGCCCGTACCCTGCTGCTGGACAAGACCGGCACGCTCACCGCCGGGCGGCCCCGGGCCGCGGAGACCGTGGTGGCGCCCGGCGGGGACCGGGACGAGGTGTTGCGGCTGGCCGCCTCGGTCGAGCAGCTCTCCCCGCACGTGCTGGCCGCCGCCCTGGTCCGGCAGGCCCGCGAGCGGGGGCTGGC
>NZ_CADEAU010000260.1 GCF_902825405.1 Micromonospora maritima
CGCCGCGCCCGCCACCCCGACCGCCCCGGGCACGGACGAGGCCGTCGCCGCGGTCGCCCGCCCGGGCAGCGGCGCGCTGACCTTCAAGCCCATCCCGCCGAACAAGCTGGACACGCTTGTCGTGCCGAACGGGTACGACCACGCCGTGGTCATCAAGTGGGGCGACGAGGTGGTGCCCGGCGCGCCCGCGTTCGACGTGCACCACCAGAGCGCCGCCGCGCAGGCCAAGCAGTTCGGCTACAACAACGACTTCGTCGGTGTACTGCCGATCGACCGCAAGCGCGCGCTGCTCGTGGTCAACCACGAGTACACCAACGAGGACCTGATGTTCCCCGGCTTCACCGGCCAGGACGCGCTCACCGTGGAGCAGCTGCGGGTCGCGATGGCCGCCCACGGCATGTCCGTGGTGGAGCTGGAGCGGGTGGAGAACTCCGGGCAGTGGCGGCCGGTACGACGCGGCCGGCGGGAGTACAACCGCCGGGTCACCGCCCTGGCCACGAAGTTCGAGCTGACCGGCCCGGCCGCCGGATCGGCCTGGCTGCGGACCGCCGCCGACCCCAAGGGCCGTACGGTCGTCGGCACGCTGAACAACTGCGCCGGCGGCGTCACCCCGTGGGGCACCGTGCTCTCCGGCGAGGAGAACTTCAACCAGTACTTCGTCGGCGGCGACGGCGCGCCGGAGGAGCTGAAGCCGAAGCTGGCCCGCTACGGCATCCCCACCGACGTGCGCTACCCGAGCGGCAGCCGCAAGTGGGACCGGGCCGACGAGCGGTTCGACCTCGCGAGGCACCCGAACGAGGCACACCGGTTCGGCTGGGTGGTCGAGATCGACCCGTTCGACCCGCAGGCCCGGCCGCGCAAGCACACCGCGTTGGGCCGGGTGAAGCACGAGGGCGCCAACGTCATCGTGGCCCGCAGCGGACACGTGGTCGCGTACATGGGCGACGACGAGCGCTTCGACTACCTCTACAAGTTCGTCTCGGACAAGAAGTTCATGCCGGGCAACTCCTGGGTGGCCCGCAAGCACAACCTGACGCTGCTGGAGTCGGGCACGCTCTACGTCGCGGCGCTGACCGGCGACAGCCCGGGCGAGATCGACGGCAGCGGCACGCTCCCCGCGGACGGCGGCTTCGGCGGCCGGGGCCGCTGGATCAAGCTGGTCAGTGGCAACCGCTCGTACGTCGACGGCATGACCGCCGCCGACGTGCTCACCTTCACCCGGCTGGCCGGCGACAAGGTCGGGGCGACCAAGATGGACCGTCCCGAGGACGTCGAGCCGAGCCTGCTGACCGGCAAGGTCTACGTCGCGCTGACCAACAACACCGACCGGGGCAAGGCCGGCAAGGCGCCGGCCGACGAGGCGAACCCGCGCAACGCGAACAGGCACGGGCAGATCCTGGAACTGGTCGAGGACCGGGGCGACAACACCGCCGAGACCTTCGCGTGGTCGCTGCCGATCGTCTGCGGCGACCCGGCCGACGCCTCGACCTACTTCGCCGGCTACGACAAGACCAAGGTCTCCCCGATCTCCTGCCCGGACAACGTCGCCTTCGACGCCACCGGCAACCTCTGGATCTCGACCGACGGCAACGCGCTGGGCAGCAACGACGGGCTCTTCGCCACCGCCGTCGAGGGTCCGGAGCGGGGGCACCTGAAGCAGTTCCTCACGGTGCCGCTCGGCGCGGAGACCTGCGGCCCGTTCATCACGAAGGACAACCGGTCGGTCTTCGTGGCCGTGCAGCACCCGGGCGAGATCTCCGGCGCCTCGGTGGAGAACCCGGCCTCCACCTGGCCGGACGGCGACTTCGCCAAGCCCGGTGTGGTGGTCACCTGGCGCCTCGACGGAGGCCCGGTCGGCAGCTGAGCCATCCCCGGGGCGGTCCGGCGCTGGACCGCCCGCTGGAGGGCCGCCATCCCGCCAGGGTGGTGGCCCTCCTAGTTCTCGGTGGCGATCCCGTCGGCGATGGACCGCGCGGCGGTGAGCAGCTTCGCCCGGACCACCCGGGCGGAGGTCATCATCTCGCCGGCCGGCAGCGCGCAGGCCAGCACCACCCGCCGCTCGATGTCCTTGTCCGGGGTGACCAGCACCGCGGCGCACGCCACGCCCTGCCGGAACTGTCCCAGCTCCAGTTGCATGCCACGCCGGTCGCCGGCGGCCAGGTCGGCCTCGAACGCCTCGACCGTGGTCAGGGTCGCGGTGGTGAACGGCCGCATGCCGTACTCGCGCAGGTAGCGGAAGCGCTGCTCGGCGGTGAGCGTGGCGAGCAGGCTCTTGCCGAGCGCGGTGGCGTGCGCGCCTTCGTCGAAGCCCGGCACCAGGTCCTCCAGGAACGGCGAGCGCGGTCCCTCGGCGGACGCGGTCACCGCGACCTGCCCGCCCACGAAGCGGCCCAGGTAGTGGCTCCAACCGGTGTCCACGGCGGCGCGCCGCAGCGCCTCACCCACCGCGGGCGGCCCGCGGAACGCGGTGACCAGCTCGCGGTAGCGATCGGCCACCTCCAGCCCGACGATGTACGTCCCGTCCTCGCGCCGGATCACGTAGCCCTCGTAGGCCAGCGTGCGCACCAGGTGGTAGGTGGTGGCGACGGTCAACTCGCAGCGGCGGGCGATCTGCTTCACGGTGAGCCCTCTCGGCGCACGGCCGACCGACTCGAGCACTCGAAGCGCGCGGGAGACGCTGCGGATCAGGTCCGAAGGTTCCGCCAGGGGGTCGCGCACAACCACCTCCGCCGCCGGGGACTTACACCATATGAAAAACAGGCCGAGTGCGAAATGCCTGTTCGGATGGAGGATGCCAGATCACCGGACACCCACCGTGCACCGACAGACACGATCAGCAGCGAAAACGTGCCCGGCGTAGGTTGAGCGCCGATGACCGAAACAATTTCGCGAGCCGGTTCGGCGTCGGCCGGCGGAGCGGTCCGGGCCGGCGCCGGCGCCACCGTCACCACCATCGCCTGCGTCCTGCCGGTCTTCCTGGTCGGCGGCCTGGCCGTGCAACTCGGCGACGAGCTGGGTTTCAGCCCCGCCGGGCTGGGCCTGGCGGTCTCGGTCTACTTCGGCGTCAGCGCGCTGGCCTCGGTGCCCTCCGGCGCGCTTGTCGAGCGGTACGGGCCGGCCCCGGTCGCCCGGGCCGGCGTCCTGCTCTCCGCCGGCTCGATGCTGGCCGTCGCGGCGCTGGCCCGGTCGTACCCGCTCCTCGTGGCGCTGCTCGCGGTCGGCGCCACCGCCAACGCCCTCGGCCAGCTCGCCAGCAACGCCGCGCTGGCCGCCCGCGTGCCGACCCGCCGGCAGGGCCTCTCCTTCGGCGTGAAGCAGGCCGCCATCCCGGTCTCCACCCTGCTGGCGGGCGTGGCGGTGCCCACCGTCGCACTGACCGCCGGTTGGCGCTGGGCCTTCGTGGCGGCCGCCGGGGCGGCGCTCCGGCGGGCGCGGGTGGTCCGGCGGGTCACGGCCGGGGTCTGGTCGGCACCGGCGGGGGTACGGCGAGTGGTCACAGGCCTGCTCCGCGGATGGGCACCCGGCCACCCGAGTTCCGCCTCTTCCGGTGCCCGGCGGGCACGGGGTCGGATGCGGGCCCCGTGCGCGAGGTCGTCGCAGGTCCGGGCTGTCCGGCTGGCCCGGGAGAACCCCGTGCCATGCCTAGACGCTAATCGCACCGGGGCCCCGCGGCTAGAGGCGGACGTGGATCATGCCCGTCCGGAAGGTGAACGTGCCCGGAACCGGCCGGGATGCATGCCCCCTGCGCGCACCCCGGCCGGAGTTCCGTCGCCTCAGCCCTGCCGACGCACCAGGGTCCCGCCTCTCGGCCCGGCGCCGGCGGCGCTGAACGAGGACCCGGTGTACGTGGTGCCCGGCCGGGCCGCCGCGCCGCCGAGCTGGGCGGTCGCGGTGACGCGTACGGCCTGGGCTGAGCCGGTGCGCCCGGTGACCGCGCTGGGTACCGCGGTACCGGCGAACGGGGTGGCCGCGCGTCCGACCGACGTCACCACGGTCGGCGCCGGGCCGGCGAGCGCCGAGGCGATGGCGGCCTGCGCGTCGCGGCGCCGGCGGTTCCAGGCGCCCCGGTCGCCGTCGAAGTAGCCCTGCCGGTAGCCGAACCGGTAGCCGATCCGGTAGCTGAGCTGGCCGTGCAGACGACCGGCGGCGTAACAGGTGGAGCCGAGCACGAGGACGAGGACCACGGCGAGAAAAGGGCTCACCGGGTCACCTCCGCCGTCCGGGACGGCGTGCCGCCCCGGCTCATCGCTCGTCCGCCCCGGGCAGCGGGTCGACCACCAGCAGCCGCTCCAGGTCGGCGGTGCTGACCTCCTCGACCAGTTCGACGCTGATCCGGCAACCGTCGAGGATGACCTCGGCGACGGACGCCCGGCGGATCTCGCCGCCGGAGTCGTAGACGCGCACACTCAGCTCCGGGCAGCCGAGGTGGGTACGCCAGGCGTCCCACTCCTCCCGGTCACCGACGCTGAGCGAGAGGTAGCGACAGCCCCGGGCGAGGTAGACGCGCCAAGGCGCGCTCAGCCCGGCGGAGACCCCGTCCGCGATCAGGCCGAACGCCTGGGCGCGGGTCGCGAGCTCGGTCACGAGACCCCCTCGGCACCCGCGGAGTGACGCATGTGAGCACTCGTCGTCTCAAGCACGTGACACACCGTAAGTTGTCTCATGAGCGTGACAGTATCAGCTTTTCGTCCGTTTACCGCCGTACTCGTGTCCATCTATTCTGCCCGGGTGACACCCCTCAGGAGCAGCTCCGAATCGTTTACCGGAAAACCCGCGCCAACGTCACGTCGGCGTGACAGCAGCGCGCCGAGACGGCCCGACGAGGCCGACTGGCCGTACCGTCACGGGGTGACCGAGACGGCCAACGCACGGAAGATCGCCTTCGCCACCTTCGTCCGCCGCGCGCTGGACGACGCCCGCGCGATGCGGGCCTGGAGCGGCACCGAGGTCTCCCGGCGCACCGGCGTCTCCCGCCAGACCATCAACCGCTGGGTGCGCGGCGACTGGGCCAGCGACCCCGAGGCGGAACGGGTGGTCGCCTTCTGCGAGGGCCTCGGGCTCGACCCCGCGGCCGCGTTCGTCGCGCTCGGTTGGGACCGGGCCGCCGGCCCCCGCGCCGAGCCGACCCCGCCCCCGATGGACCCCGACGTCGAGGCGCTGCTGCGCCGGCTGGTCGACCCGAACGTCTCCGACGCGGAGAAGTTCCACATTCGAGAAACCATTCGTTACCTCGCATATCGCCCGACCCTGCCGGCCGGTGTCCGAAATAGAGGTAAACAGGCCGGCTAGTTCCTCAGATGGCGAAAGAACGGAAGGTCAGACCCGATCGTTTCGCCGCGGGGACGGATCGGACCCGCTAGCGTCCACGTTTGTACTGCTAGGGGCTCGTCGTCGGCGGGGGGACGGGACACAGCCGAACCCAGCCCTGCGGGACAGAAGGAGGGGTCTGTCCATGACCCTGAAATGGTTGGCAGTCGTGGTCGCGGTGGTGTCGGTGACATCGTGCGTGACCGGCAACGTGGTGGTCGGCGTTCTGGACGGCGGGCAGCTTCCCCTGGTCGCCAATCTCCTCGCGCTCACCACGGCCGGCACCGCGGTGATCCTCGCCGTCGTCGCCGAGCTGCACGATCGGCTCAACGACCGGGTCAGCGCGCTCACCGAGTTCCTGGTGGCGCGGCTCAACGAGATCGAGGCGCACACCGGCGACCGGAACACCGGCTTCGTGGAGGGCTACCTGCTCAGCCACGGCCAGGAGGCGGCCGTGGTGCCGTTCGGGCGCCGGGGACGGGGAGCCGCCGAACGCTGACCCACCACGTCGTCCCGACGTCACATCTCGGCTACGAATACGCCGCCCGGCGCGGGGTACGCTGTCGCGCGTGCCGCCGTTGAATCTGGGCAACCAGCAGCCGAAGACCCCGTTGGACGCGGAGCACGCCTGGCGTGCGACAGCCGCCCGCGTGGGGGAGGTCGTGCTCTTCTTCGACTTCGACGGCACGCTCGCGCCCGTCGACGACGATCCCACCGCGGTCCGCCCCGCGCCCAAGGTGCTCACCGCACTGGAGGCGCTGGCCCCGCGCGTACGCCGGATCGCCATCGTGTCCGCGCGACCCGTCGAGTTCCTCCGCGACCACCTGGGCGGCCTCGCCGGCGTGGACCTCTACGGGCTCTACGGCCTGGAGCACAGCCACTCCGGCGGCGAGACGGTCACCGAGCCGGCCGCGCTGCCGTGGGTGCCGACCATGGCCGAGCTGGCCGAGCAGGCCCGGGCCGAGCTGCCGCCCGGCGCGCTCGTCGAGTTCAAGCGGCTCTCCGTCGCGCTGCACTGGCGCACCGCCCCGCAGCTCGGCGACGTCGTGCAGGAGTGGGGACGGAGCCAGGCCGAGCGGCTCGGCCTGCGCTGCCAGGCCGGTCGGATGGTGCTGGAGCTGAAGCCCCCGGTCGACCGGGACAAGGGCATGGTCATCGGCGAGGCCGTGCGGGACGCAGGTGGCGCCTGGTACTTCGGCGACGACGTCTCCGACATCAAGGCGTTCGCCGCGCTGCGCGCCCGCGCCGCCACCGATCCGACCTTCCTCGGCGTGTGCGTGGCGGTCGCCAACCCGGAGACCGGTCACGAGGTCGCCGACGCCGCCGACCTCACTCTCGACTCCCCCGCCGCCCTCGGCGACTTCCTCACGGCCGCTCTCCCGCACCTCACCTGAGCCGACCCCGCTCGTCGATCTTGCACTTGCCGCCCCGGCAAAAAGGGTGAGAGCCACCCGCGAGGGGCCGAATGTGCAAGATCGCCGAGGGAGGCGGGGAGGCGGAGAGGGGCGCGCGTCAGACGCCGTAGCGGCGTTGGCGGGTGGCGTAGGAGCGCAGGGCGCGGAGGAAGTCGACCTTGCGGAAGTCGGGCCAGTTCAGCTCGCAGAAGTAGAACTCCGAGTGCGCGCTCTGCCAGAGCATGAAACCGGAGAGTCGCTGCTCGCCGCTGGTCCGGATGATCAGATCCGGGTCCGGCAGCCCCTTGGTGTAGAGGTGCTCGGAGATGTGGTCGACGTCGAGCGACGAGGCCAGCTCCTCGATCGTGCCGCCGTTCGCCGCGTGCTCCAGCAGCAGGGAGCGGACCGCGTCGGCGATCTCGCGTCGCCCGCCGTACCCGACGGCGATGTTGACCTGGGCCCCGCCGTCGCGGTCCCGGGTGCGCTCCTCGGCGGCCTTGAGCGCCGCCGCGTGCGGCGCGGGCAGCACGTCGAGCGCGCCCACCATCCGCAGCCGCCAGGGGTTGCCCTCCTCGGCCAGCTCGGTGGTGAGGTCCTCGATGATCTGGAGCAGCGGGTCCAGCTCGGCGGCCGGCCGGGAGAGGTTGTCGGTGGAGAGCAGCCAGAGCGTGACGTGCCCGACGCCCGCCGCGTCGCACCAGCGGAGCAGCTCCTTGATCCGCTCGGCGCCCATCCGGTGGCCGTCGTTCGGGTCGACGAAGCCCATCTCCCGGGCCCATCTGCGGTTGCCGTCGCACATCACGCCGACGTGTGCGGGCACGGGCTTACCCGCGAGCTTCGCCGTGAGCCGGCGCTCGTACACGGAGTAGAGAAGTTTCCGCAGAGTCATCACCTTGCAGGGTAGCGACCCCGGGGAAAGATCAGTGCCGCGGTGGCGCATCGCGGGACGGCCGGCCGCTCCCGGCCCTCCGCGGGCGCGGCACCCCGGCCGCGATCGAGATCGGAAGAGCGTCGTGTAGGGAAAGAGTGTTCAGA
>NZ_CADEAU010000261.1 GCF_902825405.1 Micromonospora maritima
ACGTGTGCTCTTCCGATCTGGGGCGACCTGCGCCGGCTGCGGACCGCCGCGCACCAGGACCCGGCCGGCGAGCGGCGGCTGCTGACCGCGCTGCCCGGCGTGGACGACGAGGTGGCCGACCTGTTCCTGCGCGAGGCGCAGGCGTTGTGGCGGGAGGCGGCTCCCGTGGCCGACCGTCGGGCCCTCGCGGCGGCCCGGCGGCTGGGGCTGGGTCGCTCCGCCGCCGACCTCGCCGGGTTGGCCGGCGGTGGCGAGTCGGAACGGCTGTCCTGGCTGGTCGGGGCGCTGGCCCGGGTGGATCTCGAACGGCGGTACGCGGAGGTGGCCGGCTGAGCGCGCACGTGCGCCCGGACACACTTCCGCGATTCTCACCCGTTCGGCTGATGTCGCATCGTATGATGATCGTGGCAGCGATGCCCGCCCGGTTCGGGCGAACATCCACCGCCTGGTGGTCGCGACCCGGTTCGGGCGTGAACCGCCAGGGACAGGTGTTGCGAGGCGCCCCAGGTCGCGGTTCGTGGCCCGGGGCGCCCGCCTGTCGACGGGCGCCCTACCGGGCCAGGGTCGCCAGCAGGTTCACCGTCGCGGCGACGATGACCGCGCCGAACAGGTACGACAGCAGCGTCTGGCGCAGTACGGTCCGGCGTACGGCGCGGTCGCCCACGTCGGTGTCGGACACCTGGAACGTCGCCCCCACCGTGAACGCCACGTAGGCGAAGTCCATGAAGTCGGGCGGCTCGTCCTGGTGGAAGTCGATCCCGCCCGGCTCGCCGCCGTAGTAGAGCCGCGCGTACCGGGTGGTGAAGACGGTGTGCACGACGAACCAGGACAGCACCACGCTGAGCACGCCGAGACCGGCGTACCCGACCCGGGCCAGCCCGGGCGGCACCTGACCGGCCGTGGTGAACACCATGCCCACCGCGAGCAGGCTGCCGAGGCACGCGGCCAGCAGCAGCGCGTCGCGCATCGCCCGCCCGGGATCCTCCAGCTTGGCCAGGCGCGCGGTCCGGTCGGCATCCAGGCGGGACAGCCGGGTCCACTCCAACGCCAGCCAGGCCAGGGCGGCGGCGTCCCAGCCCACCAGCGGTGCCAGCACCGGCCGGACCAGCGCCCCGGCGGTGGCGCCGCAGGCGCCGCCGACCAGAGCCATCACGGCGAGCTGGGCCGCGGCCGGCACGTGCTCCGGGACCCGGATCACCGGGCTGCGCGGCACCGCAGCGGTCAGATGCCGCGCAGGTGCTGCGAGACCCGCGGGTGCCGGTCCCGGGCCTGCGCCGCGCGTTGCGACGGGCCCACCTCGGGAGCGGCGTCGATGCCGGCCGACCGGGCCACCTCGGTGCCGTTGGCGTAGTCCACCGGCGGCAGCGCGCGCAGCGCTCGCAACACGTCCGGCGGCGCGCCCTCCCGTTCCGCCTCCCGGATGACGTCGTCCTTCCCGGCCGGGTAGTCCAGCGCGGACAGGTACTCCAGGACATCCGTGTAACTCGCCATCAGTCGGGCTCCTCGCGCCAGTAGTTGGGGTCACGACCGGGCGGCGGATACCCGCCGCGCGGCGGGTCACGCCCCCGACGGCACCCGTTTCCACCGGGCCGGGACGGGTAGCCGCGGGGGGCACCGAAGGGGGTACCACCGATGCACTACCTCACCTTCGTGGGCCGGGTCGCCCGGCTCACCGGCACCGCCGAGGCCCGGGCGGCGACGCTGACCCGGGCCACGCTGGAGACGCTTGCCGAGCGGCTGACCGGCGGCGAGGTGCTGGACCTGGCCGCACAGCTGCCCAAGCCGCTGTGGGGGCTGCTCAGCCCGCACCCGCGTACCGAGGCGGCCGAGCGGTTCGGCGCGGCCGAGTTCGTCGCCCGGGTGGCCCGCCGGGCCGACTGCGACGAGAACACCGCGCGCACCGCGGTGGGGGCCGTGTTCGCCACGCTGCGCGAGGCGATCAGCAGCGGCGAGTTCCAGGACGTGGTGGTGCAGCTGCCCCGGGACTACCGGGACATGGTCGAGCCGGCCCTCGCGCCGGCCGCCACCCGCCGGCGCTGAGCCGTCCGCTCAGCCGACCGTGCCGGCGGCGCGCAGCGCGGCGATCCGGTCGACGTCGAGGCCCGCCTCGGCGAGCACCTCGTCGGTGTGCTCGCCCGGCGCGGGCGGGGGCCGGCGAACCGACGTGGGCGTGCCGGAGAAGCGCGGCGCGGGAGCCGGCTGGGTGACCCCGTCCGGCGCGACGAACACCTCGCGGGCCGCCAGGTGCGGGTGCCGCGGGGCCTCGGCCCAGTCGAGCACCGGGGCGACGCAGGCGTCCGTGCCGTCCAGCAGCGCCGCCCACTCGTCCCTCGTCCGGGTGCGGAACAGTCGCGCCCACGCCGCGCGCAGCGCCGGCCAGGTCGCCGGGTCGTCGCGGTCGGGAGCGTCGTCGCCGTCGAGCGGGAACCCGGTGAGCCGCACGAGTTCGGCGTAGAACTGCGGCTCCAGCGCGCCCACCGCCACGTAGCGGCCGTCGGCGCACTCGTAGGTGTCGTAGAAGGGCGCCCCGCCGTCGAGCAGGTTCACCCCGCGCGGGTCCTGCCAGAGACCGAGCCCGCGCAGCGCGTGGATCTGGGTGGCGAGCACCGACACGCCGTCCACGATGGCCGCGTCGACCACCTGGCCGGACGCGCCGCCGCGCACCGCGTACAGCGCCGCGACGATGCCGAGGGCCAGCATCATGCCGCCGCCGCCGAAGTCGCCGAGCAGGTTCATCGGCGGCACCGGCGGCTCGCCGGCCCGGCCCACGCCGTGCAGCGCGCCGGTCAGCGCCAGGTAGTCGATGTCGTGACCGGCGGTGGAGGCGAGCGGACCGTCCTGCCCCCAGCCGGTCATCCGCCCGTAGACCAGCCGCGGGTTGGCGGCGAGGCAGTCCGCCGGGCTTAGGCCGAGCCGTTCGGCCACCCCGGGCCGGAAACCCTCGACCAGCGCGTCCGCCCCGGCGACCAGGTCGCGCACCAGCTCCCGTCCGGCCGGCTGCTTCAGGTCCACCGCCAGTGACCGGCGGTTGCGGTTGAGCAGGTCGCCGGGGAAGGCGCCGAAGCCGCCGCCGCCGACGCGGTCGACGCGCACCACGTCCGCGCCGAGGTCGGCCAGCATCATGGCGGCGAACGGGCCCGGGCCGATGCCGGCCAGCTCGATCACCCGTACCCCGGTCAGCGGTCCCTGGTTGGTCACCCGCGTCACCCTAGGGGCCCGGGACCCGCGACGCCACGGCCCGGACCTGGACACAGCGGTTGACCAGGGCAATCATCCGTGGCGTGACTTGGCGTCCGGGCCCGGGTTGGCCTAGCCTTGACCCCGCGAGGGGAGTACTTCCCACGAACCATTCCGGTCAGTACGGCGAGCCCCCGGGGCGAGCCTCGGGTGGTTGCCCACGAAACCGTGGGTGAAGGAGACCTCGAACATGCCACGGTGTTCGAGGAGGCCCCATGTCCGAAGTGTCATACCTGTCCGCCGCCGAGCTGACCTCGGTCGGCACGCCCACGCTGTGGGCGGTGACGATCGCCGGCGTGCTCGCCCTGCTGGTGTTGGACTTCCTGGTCACCCGCAAGCCGCACGAGGTCTCCATCCGGGAGGCGCTCGGCTGGTCGGCGTTCTACATCGCCCTGCCGCTGGCCTTCGGCGCCTGGATCTGGTCCCGCTACGGCGGCCAGCAGGGCATCGAGTACCTCACCGGTTACCTGGTCGAGAAGTCGCTCTCGGTCGACAACCTCTTCGTCTTCATGCTGCTGCTGGCCGCGTTCGCGGTGCCGGCCGTGCTCGCCCAGCGGGTGCTGCTCTACGGCATCGCCGGCGCGCTGGTGCTGCGTGCCGTCTTCATCGCGCTGGGCGCCGCCGCCCTGCAGACGCTCGACTTCGCCTTCCTGCTCTTCGCCCTCATCCTGATCGCCACCGCGGTCAAGCTGCTGCGCGACGCCCTCTCCGGGCACGAGCAGGAGGTCGACATCAACAAGATGCGGTCGGTGAAGCTGCTCCGCAAGGTGATGCCGGTGGTCGACGACTACCACGGCACCCGGATGACCATCCGCCAGGGCGGCCGACGGGCGCTCACCCCGTTCGCGCTCGTCGTGGTCGCGGTGCTCGCCACCGACGTGGTCTTCGCGGTCGACTCGGTGCCCGCCGTCTACGGCATCACCGAGGACCCGTACCTGGTCTTCGCCACCAACGCGTTCGCGCTGCTGGGCCTGCGGGCGCTCTACTTCGTCCTGCACGCCGCGCTGAGCCGGCTGGTGCACCTCAGCTACGGCCTGGCGGTCATCCTGGCCTTCATCGGGCTCAAGCTCGGCCTGCACTGGGCGCACGGCATCTGGAAGGGCGTACCGGAGATCCCGACGCTCGCCTCGCTCGGCGTCATCATCGGCGTCCTGGTGGTCGTCACCATCACCAGCCTCCGGGCCACCCGGGACAGCGGCGACGGCGAGCGCACCGTCGTGCAGGAGGTGCAGGGCGGCGGCCCCGCCGGGCACTCCCGCTGAACCTCTGCCCCGGCGGCGTCGGGAGTGGTACGACTGACGGGTGGGAATCGTCTCGCCGGGCTTCCAGGGCCGGCCCCGTTCGTCCGCGCCCGACCTGCCGCCGGGGCAGTACCTCACCGAGGACTTCCCGGTGCTCTCCGCCGGCCCGACGCCCCGGGTGCCGCTGGACACCTGGGAGTTCGTGCTGACCGACGAGACCGGCGCGGAGTACCGCTGGTCGTGGGACGAGCTGATGGGCCTGCCGCAGGACACCCCGACGGTGGACCTGCACTGCGTCACCCGCTGGTCCAAGCTCGGCACCACCTGGCAGGGCGTCTCGCTCGACACGTTGCTCGACGGCGTCGACACCGGCGCCCGCTACGCCCTGGCCCACTCCTACGGTGGCTACACCACCAACCTGCCACTGGACGACCTGCGCGGCGGGCGGGCCTGGGTGGTGCACACGTACGACGGCGGTCCGCTGCCGGCCGAGCACGGCGGCCCGGCCCGGCTGCTCGTCCCGCACCTCTACCTGTGGAAGTCCGCCAAGTGGGTGCACGGGCTCCGGCTGCTGGTCGACGACCGGCCGGGTTTCTGGGAGACCGCCGGCTACCACGACTACGGCGACCCGTGGCGCGAGCAGCGCTACCAGGGCGACTGAGGTGGCGGCCCCGGCCACCGGCCGTCGGGTCGCGCCGCTGACCTGGCGGGTGGCCCGACTGGTCGAGCGGCGGATCGAGACGCCGACCGCCCAGACGTTGGTGCTGGACGTGCCCGGCTGGCCCGGGCACCTGCCCGGCCAGCACGTCGACCTGCGCCTGACCGCCCCCGACGGCTACCAGGCGGCCCGGTCGTACTCGCTCGCCGGCCCGGCCGAGGGGCAGCGGATCGAGGTGACCGTGCAGCGGGTGCCCGACGGTGAGGTGTCGCCGTACCTGGTCGACACCTACGCCGAGGGCGACCCGGTGGAGGTGCGCGGACCGGTCGGCGGCTGGTTCGTCTGGCGCACCGACGAGACCGCGCCGGTGCTGCTGGTGGGCGGCGGTTCCGGGGTGGTGCCGCTGATGGCCATGGTCCGGGCGCGCCGGGCCGCGGGCAGCCGGGTCCCGTTCCGGCTGATCTACTCGGTGCGCACCCCGGACGACGTGATCTACGCCGACGAGCTGCGCCGCCGGGCCCGCGACGACCAGGGCCTGGACGTCGCGTACGTCTACACCCGGCAGGCGCCCGACGGCTGGCGGGGCGAGCCGCACCGGATCGGCCTGGCCGACGTGAACAGCCACGGCTGGCCGCCCGACCTGGAGCCGCTCTGCTACGTCTGCGGTCCCACCGGCTTCGTCGAGACCGTGGCGGACCTGCTGGTGGGGCTGGGCCACCCGACCCGGCGGGTGCGGACCGAACGGTTCGGCCCGACCGGCTGACGATCCGAGGAGAGCGCATGACGGACATGTCCTACCTGGACGGCAACATGCTCGACGGGCCGCTGCGCGAACTCTTCGCGGTCGACCTGAGCAGCACCACCGGGCGGTGCGACAACTGCGGGACGACCGGCCCGATGGCCGGCCTGCACGTCTACTCGCACGCGCCGGGCCTGATCGGACGGTGCCCCGCCTGCACCGGGGTGATGGTGCGCCTGGTCCGCGCGCCGGAGCGGGCCTGGCTGGACCTGCGCGGCACCACCTACCTTCAGGTTCCGATGCCGCTCGACCGCGGGCTCGCGCTCCCGCGCTGACCATCCGGGCCACCGTGCGGGGCAAGTCTTGGTGATGGCTTTACCCGCCCTTAGCCGAGCACCGGCGACGCTGCTCCCTGCCCGCACCGGCGACGGACCGGTGCGGGTCCATCCGTACGGGGAGCAGACATGCGAATGCGTACCCTCGGCGTGCCGGTCCTGGCGGCCACGCTGACGATCGTCCTCAACCCGGTGGGCGCCACGGCGGCCACCGCCAGCTTCGGTCCGCGACTCGACGTGCCGGCCGGGGAGTTCGCCCACTACGTCGCCGCCGGTGATCTGGACGGCGACGGCCGGCCGGACATGGCAGTGGCCAGCGGGACGTCCGGCACCGTGTCGGTACGGCTCAGCCGGGACGGTGGCTTCCGGGCCAGGCCCGACGTCCCCACTCCCAGCCGCCCGATGACCGTGGACATCGCCGACGTGACCGGCGACGGGCGCCCGGACCTGGTCACCGCTGACCTCGGCGGCACCGTGTCGGTGCACCCGGGGCGCGGCGACGGCCGCTTCCGCGCGGCCCGGTCGATCGACCTCGGCGGCTCCAGCAACCCCTGGGGCGTGGACGCGGCCGACCTGGACGGCGACCGCGACCTGGACCTCGTGGTAGGCCTGACCGGGTCGCCGGAGATCCACGTGTTCCGCAACGACGGGCGGGGCCGCTTCACCGCCGGCCAGATCGTCGAGTTCGGCTACGGCGACTTCAACGCCGTACGGGTCGCCGACCTGAACTCCGACGGGCGGGCCGACCTGGTCGCCACCGAAACGCTCGCGAGCAGGCTGGCGGTCCTGCTGGGCACCGGGCCGGCCACCTTCGGCGAACCGCAACGGATCAACCTGATCAACGACACCAGCCCGGCGGTGCTCGGCGACTACGACTCCGACGGCGTGCTGGACATCGTCGCGTCCCGTCGCGGAAGCTTCGCCGACAGCGGCTGGCTGCTGCACGGCAACGGCGACGGCACGTTCGCCGAGCCGGTCACCATTCCGGTCCGATGGTCCGAGACCGCGACCGGCGGCGACTTCGACGGCGACGGGCGGGCCGACGTCGCCTTCGCCACCGCCTCGGTGGTGTTCGTCCTGCTCGGCAACGGCGACGGTACCTTCCAGGAGGCGCTGGAACTGCCGGTGGACGGCCAGGTGGGGGTGCCGGCGGCGGCGGACTTCAACGGTGACGGCAAGGACGACCTGGCCGTGCCCAACGGGTACGGGCTGCCGAGCACCGTCTGGGTCTTCCCGACGACCTAACGCGTCACGGTCAACCGGCCCACCTGGGTCGGCGCCGGTTCGGCGTGGTTGCCCGTTCCGATCCGCGGGGGAGCGGCCGGTACCGCAGCGGGGGCCGGCCGCGACGCCCCGGTCGACCGGCCGCCTCGCCAGCGGCGGCGCAGCCTCGCGGCCAACTGGCCCACGGTCACCGGCACCACCGACAGGACGAGTTGGCCGTTGCGCGGGTCCACGGTCGCGGCCACCCCGTACAGCCGGGCGCCGTGGCGCAGCA
>NZ_CADEAU010000262.1 GCF_902825405.1 Micromonospora maritima
GGTGCCCGGGGTGTCCCGGCCCTGCAACGCGCCGCAGGCGAGCAGCACCGCGTCGTGCTCGGCGCGCAGCTGCGCGGCGGTCACGTCGACGCCGACCTCGACGCCGGCGCGGAACCGCACCCCCTCGGCGGTGAGCTGGGCGACCCGGCGGTCGACGTGCTGCTTCTCCAGCTTGAAGTCGGGGATGCCGTAGCGGAGCAGGCCGCCGATCGCGTCGTCGCGTTCGTACACGGTGACCGTGTGACCGGCACGGGCGAGCTGCTGCGCGGCGGCCAGCCCGGCCGGGCCGGACCCGACCACCGCGACCGACCGGCCGGTCGGCGCGGACGCGGGCCGGGGCCGCAGGCCGTCGCGGGCCACCGCCGCGTTCGCGATCTCCACCTCGACCTGCTTGATGGTGACCGGCTGCTGGCCGCCCAGGCCCAGCACGCAGGCCGCCTCGCACGGCGCCGGGCAGAGCCGGCCGGTGAACTCGGGGAAGTTGTTGGTGGCGTGCAGCGACTCCACCGCCGCGTCCCAGTTGCCGGTGCGGACCAGGTCGTTCCAGTCCGGGATGCGGTTGCCCAGCGGGCAGCCGTCGTGGCAGAACGGGATGCCGCAGTCCATGCACCGGGTGGCCTGCTCGCGGACCAGCTCCTCACCGGCCGGCGGGTAGACCTCCCGCCAGTCGGAGATGCGCACCGGCACCGGACGGCGGGCCGGCAGCCGCCGGTCGTAGCGCAGGAATCCGTTCGGGTCAGGCACGAGCCACCTCCTGGGCGACCACCCGCGGCGCAGGTGGCACGGACGCGGAAGGCTGAGCCGCCGGGGCGGCTGTCGCCGCGAGTGCGCTCATCACCGCGTCGTCGACGTCTCGGCCGGCGGCTTCGGCGGCCCGCATGATCTCCATGACCCGGCGGTAGTCCCGGGGTACCACGGCGGTGAACTCCTCCACCGCCTCCGCCCAGCGCTTGAGCAGGTCCTCGGCCACCGCCGAGTCGGTCTCGGCGAAGTGGCGCTGGACTAGCGCGTGCAACCGGTCGCGCTCCTCGTCGCGCAGCGGAGACAGGTCGACCAGCTCGGCGTTGACCAGCCGGCGGTCGAGCCGGTGCACGAACGCGGTGCCGCCGGACATGCCCGCGGCGAAGTTGCGCCCGGTCGGCCCGAGCACCACCACCGTGCCGCCGGTCATGTACTCGCAGCCGTGGTCGCCGAGGCCCTCGACCACGGCCACCGCGCCGGAGTTGCGCACCGCGAACCGCTCGCCGACCCGACCGCGCAGGAACACCTCGCCGCCGGTCGCGCCGTACAGGATCGTGTTGCCGGCGATGATCTGGTCCTCGGCCCGACGGCCCGGCTCGGCGTCGGCGCCGACGAACGGCGCGTCGGTGTCCGGCCGGACCACGATCCGCCCGCCGGACAGGCCCTTGCCGACGTAGTCGTTGGCGTCGCCGTGCAGGCGCAACGTGACGCCGCGCGGCAGGAACGCGCCGAACGACTGGCCGGCGGTGCCGCGCAGCAGGAACTCGACGGTGTCGTCGGGCAGCCCGGCGCCGCCGAAGCGACGGGTCACCTCACCGCCCAGCATCGCGCCGACGCTGCGGTGCTCGTTGCGCACCTCGACCTCGACCCGGACCGGGCTGCCGTCGCGCAGCGCCGGACCGGCCAGCTCGATGAGCCGGTTGTCCAACGCCGCGTCGAGGCCGTGGTCCTGGGCGCGGACGCCCCGGCGGGCCGCGCCCTCGGGCAGCTCCGGCAGGTGCAGCACACGGCTCAGGTCGAGCCCGTGGCCCTTCCAGTGGTCGATCGCGTCGACGACGTCGAGCAGTTCGGTGTGCCCGATCGCCTCGTCGATGCTGCGGAAGCCCAGCTCGGCCAGGTAGCCCCGGACCTCCTCGGCGAGGAAGAGGAAGAAGTTCTCCACGAACTCCGGCCGGCCGGTGAACCGCTCCCGCAGCACCGGGTTCTGTGTGGCGATGCCGACCGGACAGGTGTCCAGGTGGCAGACCCGCATCATCACGCAGCCCTCGACGATCAGCGGCGCGGTGGCGAAGCCGAACTCCTCGGCGCCCAGCAGCGCGGCGACCAGCACGTCCCGGCCGGTCTTGAGCTGGCCGTCGACCTGCACGGTGACCCGGTCGCGCAGCTTGTTCAGCAGCAGCGTCTGCTGCGCCTCGGCCAGGCCCAGCTCCCACGGCGTGCCGGCGTGCTTGAGCGAGTTGAGCGGGGACGCGCCGGTGCCGCCGTCGTGGCCGGAGATGAGGATGACGTCGGCCTTGAGCTTGGCGACGCCGGCCGCCACGGTGCCGACGCCCACCTCGCTGACCAGCTTGACGTGCACCCGGGCGGCCGGGTTGACGCACTTCAGGTCGTGGACGAGCTGGGCCAGGTCCTCGATGGAGTAGATGTCGTGGTGCGGCGGCGGGGAGATCAGGCCGACTCCCGGTGTGGCGTGCCGGGTCCGGGCGATCCACGGCCAGACCTTGTTGCCGGGTAGCTGCCCGCCCTCGCCGGGCTTCGCGCCCTGCGCCATCTTGATCTGGAGGTCGTCCGCGTTGACGAGGTATTCGCTCGTCACGCCGAACCGGCCGCTGGCGATCTGCTTGACCGCCGAGCGGCGCGCCGGGTCGTGCAGCCGCTCGACGTCCTCGCCGCCCTCGCCGGTGTTGGACTTGCCGCCGAGGCGGTTCATCGCGATCGCCAGGGTCTCGTGCGCCTCGGCCGAGATGGACCCGTACGACATGGCGCCGGTGGCGAAGCGCTTGACGATCTCGGTGGCCGGCTCGACCTCGTCCAGCGGCACCGCCGGGCGTACGCCGGTGCGCAGCCGGAACAGCCCGCGCAGCGAGCCCGCCTGCGCGGCCAACTCGTCGACCTTGGCGGTGTACTGCCGGAACACGTCGTACTGGCGGCTGCGGGTGGCGTGCTGGAGCAGGAAGACCGTCTCCGGGTTGAACAGGTGCAGCTCGCCCTCGCGGCGCCACTGGTACTCGCCGCCGATCTCCAGCCGGTCGCTGGCCTGCGCGCCCGGCGCCGGCCAGGCCCGCGCGTGCCGGGCGGCCACCTCGGTGTGGATCTCGGCCAGCCCGATGCCGCCGATCGTGCTCGGCGTGCCGCGGAAGTACCTGTCGACCAGGCGGGTGTCCAGGCCGACCGCCTCGAAGACCTGCGCACCGCAGTACGACGACACGGTCGAGATGCCCATCTTGGACATGATCTTCAGGACGCCCTTGCCGAGCGCCTTGACGTAGTTGCGGACCGCCTTCACCCGGTCGACGCCGGCCAACGTGCCGGTGGAGATCATGTCCTCGACCGACTCGAAGGCGAGGTAGGGGTTGACCGCCGCCGCGCCGTAGCCGATCAGCACGGCCGCGTGGTGCACCTCCCGGCAGTCGCCGGACTCGACGACCAGCGCCACCTGGGTGCGGGTCTGCTCGCGGACCAGGTGCTGGTGCACCGCGGCGGTGAGCAGCAGCGACGGGATCGGCGCCAGGTCGGCGTTGGAGTCCCGGTCGGAGAGCACCAGGATCCGGACGCCGTCCTCGATGGCCTCGGAGACGTGCCGGCAGATCTCGGTCAGCCGGGCCTTGATTCCGGCCCCGCCGTCGCGGATCCGGTAGAGCCCGGAGACCCGGACCGCCTTGAAGCCGGGCAGGTCGCCGTCCTCGTCGATGGAAAGGATCTTGGCCAGCTCGTCGTTGTCGATCACCGGGTAGGGCAGCACGATCTGCCGGCAGCTCGCCGGACCGGGATCGAGCAGGTTGCCCTCCGGCCCGATCGTGGACGCCAGGCTGGTCACCAGCTCCTCCCGGATGGCGTCCAGCGGCGGGTTGGTGACCTGCGCGAAGAGCTGGTGGAAGTAGTCGTAGAGCAGCCGCGGCCGGGTGGACAGCGGCGAGATCGGCGTGTCGGTCCCCATCGAGCCGAGCGGCTCCGCGCCGCTGCGGGCCATCGGGCCGAGCAGGATCTTCAGCTCCTCCTCGGTGTAGCCGAACGTCTGCTGCCGGCGGCGCACCGAGTCGTGGGTGTAGACGGTGTGCTCGCGCGCGGGCAGGTCGTCCAGCTCGATCAGACCGGCGTGCAGCCACTCCTGGTACGGCTGCGCGGCGGCCAGCTCGGTCTTGATCTCGTCGTCGGAGACGATCCGGCCGTTGACGGTGTCGACCAGGAACATCTTGCCCGGCTGGAGCCGGCCCTTGGCGACGACGGTGGACGGGTCCAGGTCGAGCACGCCCGCCTCGCTACCGAGCACCACCAGGCCGTCGGCGGTGTGCCACCAGCGGCCCGGGCGCAGCCCGTTGCGGTCCAGCACCGCGCCGACGATCTCGCCGTCGGTGAACGCGACCGAGGCCGGGCCGTCCCACGGCTCCATCAGGCTGGCGTGGAAGCGGTAGAACGCGCGCTTGTCGGCGCGCATGTCCGGGTCGTTCTCCCACGCCTCGGGGATCATCATCAGCACCGCGTGCGGCAGGCTCCGGCCGGCCAGGTGCAGCAGTTCGAGCACCTCGTCGAAGTTGGCCGAGTCGGACGCCGCCGGCGTGCACACCGGGAAGACCCGCCGGATGTTGCCCGGCACGTTGGGGCTGCGCAGCAGCGCCTCCCGGGCCTGCATCCAGTTGCGGTTGCCGCGGATCGTGTTGATCTCGCCGTTGTGCGCGATGAACCGGTACGGGTGCGCCAGCGGCCAGGACGGGAACGTGTTGGTGGAGAAGCGCGAGTGCACCAGCGCGATGGCACTCACCACCCGCTCGTCGGTCAGCTCCGGATAGAACGCCGGGAGCTGGTCGGGGGTGAGCATGCCCTTCCACACCATCGTCCGGCCGGACAGCGACGGGAAGTATGCCGGCACGCCCCGCTCGGCGGTCTCCCGCTCGACCTGCTTGCGCAGGCAGAACGCCACCCGGTCCAGGTCGAGGCCGGCCAGCGGGGACCCGGCCGGGCCGGCCGGCGAGTCGGTCAGCCGGTGCGCGGCCACGAAGAGCTGCCGGACCCGGGGCATCGCCGCGAGCGCGGTCTCGCCCAGGCCGGACGCGTCGGTCGGCACCTCGCGCCAGCCGAGCACGTCGGCGCCCTCGACCAGCGCGTACTTGTCCACCACCTGGCGGGCGCGGGCCTCGGCCGCGTCGTCGTCGGGCAGGAAGACCAGACCTGTCGCGTACTGGCCGGCGGGGGGCAGCGGGAAGTTGACCACGGCGCGCAGGAACGCGTCCGGCACCTGGATCATGATGCCGGCGCCGTCCCCGGTGTTGTGCTCCGCGCCCCGGGCGCCCCGGTGGTCCAGCCGGCAGAGCGCCCCGAGGCCGTTCGCGACGACCTGGTGCGAGCGCCGCCCGTGCAGGTCGGCCACGAAGGCCACACCGCAGGCGTCGTGCTCGTGCGCGGGGTCGTAGAGCCCCGTCGTCCCTGGGGCCGGCTGCGGGCTGAGAGGGTACGGAAAGGCCACCGGGCCTCCTGTCGTCACTCAGGTTGGATCATGGTGGGGACGACGTCGGCCCGCTGGGGTTTATTGAGTCTACGTTAGGGCGTACGGCGCAAGGCCAGTTCAGATTGATCACACTTCCAGATGCTGGGACGTGTAGTCTCGCGCGGTGGATGTCGTACGAGGTGACGTACTCGACCGGTTGGAGCGTTTCTACGACGCGGTGCCCCGCGACGGGGCCCGGACCGAGGAGTTCGACTCCCTGGTGCTCTTCGTCCGCGACGGCGCCGGTTGGCCGTTCTACGCCCGGCCCCGTCCCGACGCCGCCGGGGTGCCCACGCTGGCCGAGGTGACCGCCGTCCGCGCCCGGCAGCGGGAGCTGGGCCTGCCGGAGGCGTTCGAGTGGGTGCACGAGCACCAGCCCGAGCTGCTCGCCGTGGCCCGCTCGGCCGGGCTCACCGTGCTGGAGGCGCCGCTCATGCTGCTCGAACCGGAGCGGCTGCCCGACCCGGGGACGTTCAGTGACGTACCGGTGCGGGTGCTGGACCCCGGCGACCCGGGATTCGCCGCGGACATCGCGCTGCGCCGGGCCGTCGCCGCGGTCGGCTTCGCCCACGGCGGCACCGCCCGGGGCGAGGCCGGGCCGGCCGAACGGGACGCCGCGATCGCCCGGCTCGACGTCGAGGCGCTGGAGGAGGAGGCCACCCGGGTGGCCGACGGCCGGCGCGTCTCGGTGCTCGCCGGCACCCCGCACGAGGGCGCGCTGGCCAGCGGCATGGCGATGCGGGTGGGCGACGTGGCGGAGATCGCCGGCGTGGCCACGCTGCCGTCCGCCCGCCGACGCGGGCTCGGCGCGGCGGTCACCGCCACGCTGGCCCGGGAACTGCGCGCGAGCGGCACCGACCTGATCTTCCTGAGCGCCGGCAGCGAGGACATCGCCCGGGTCTACCTGCGGGTCGGCTTCCGCCGCGTCGGCACCGCCTGCATCGCCGAGCCGGCCGCCGTCATCTGAGCACCGACCCGCCCGGACGGGGCCGGAACCCCGACGCGGTCAGGACGGCGGTTGCCAGGCGGCGGCCGCCGCGGCGGCCGTGCTGCGCATCCGCGGACTGATCGTGCCCAGCGCCGCGTCCCGGGCACGCAACGCCAGCCGGCCCCGGGTCTGCAGCACCGCCGACATGCGGCGGGTCTGCCGGACCATGGTGGCCGCGCGAGGCCGGCGCAACCTGTCGTAGCCGGTCACCGCGTCGGGCAGCCGGGACTCGCGCAGCAGCCCGGCGAGCGTGGCCGCGTCCTCGAAGGCCAGGCAGGCGCCCTGCCCCAGGTGCGGGGGCATGGCGTGCGCGGCGTCGCCGAGCAGCACCACGCCGCCCGGCCCGACTCCGAAGCCGTACGCCCGGGGCAGCGGCCGCAACTCGCGGATCTCCTGCTGCACCACGTCCGCCGGGTCGGTCGCCTCCAGGAGCGTGGCGATCGGCGCGGGCCAGCCCGCGTACCAGCGTTTGAGCAGGGCCAACTGGATCTCCGGCGGCTCGGGGCGGGGCGCCCCGGCGGCCGTGGCCACCCAGTAGATGCCGCCCCGACGGGACGCGCCGGCGGTGCCCCGCTCGCCGAGCGAGGCGGCCACGAACCGGTAGCCGGCGCCGAGCGTCTCGCCGTGCACCGACTGGTCGGCGGGGAGCTGCGGCGCGCGGTACCAGGGGATGACCGCCCGCCAGGCGGCGCAGCCGGAACTCACCACCGTCGTCTCCGGGGCGAGCTGCCGGCGGATCTCGCTGTCGGTGCCGTCGGCGGCCACCACCAGGTCGGCCTCGAACGTGTGCCGGCCGTCGCCCACCGCGGGACGCTCACCGGGCACCGCGCGCACGGTGCGTACGCCCACGCCGGTACGCAGCTCCACCTGGTCGCCCAGCCCGGCGATGAGCGCGTCGTGCAGGTCCTCCCGGTGCACCACCACCGGCATCCGCTCGGCCGGGGTGGGCCGGGGCTGCACCAGCCACTGCCCGTCCGGGCGACGGATCCCGCCGTCGGGCAGCGGCGTGGCGATCGCGTCCAGCCCGGCCCCGAGCCCGAGGGCGCGCAGCGCGCGTACCCCGTTGGGCCAGAGCACCACGGCGGTCGGCTCCGGCCGGACCCGGTCGGCCCGTTCCAGCAGCGTGACCCGCCAACCGGAGCGGGCCAGCGCGCCGGCCACCGCCATCCCGCCGAGGCCCGCGCCGACCACCACCGCGCTGCGCATGGCTCCCCCGCTCAGCTGTCCCGGTCCGTCGGGCGCCCGACGGCGTCCGCCCGACCGGCGTCCGCGTG
>NZ_CADEAU010000263.1 GCF_902825405.1 Micromonospora maritima
GGTCCAGGTGACCGGGGTACGCCGCGACGGGCGCGACGTCACGCCGGTGCTGGCCCGCAGCTTCCACGACGACGGCATCGGCGCCGCCGCGACCGCCGGCCTCACCACCGTCGAGCCCGGCGCGACCGGCACCGTCACCCTCACCGGCGTCCGCCTGGCCGGCGGCGACGTCGTACTGCGGTCGGTGGCGGCCACCCCGGACGGCGGCGGCCTGGACACGCTCTGGCCGGTCGGCGCCCCCGGCCGGTACGAGGTCACGGCCGGCTACGTGACGCTGCCGATCACCGGCGCGACGAACGTCTGCCCGGGTGCGACGGCACTGCGGACCGCGACCTTCACCGTCGGCGACGGGCCGGGACCCGGCCGGCGTTGGCTCTGGCCGGCCCTGGGCACGCTGCTGGTCCTGCTCGTCGCGGTGCTCGTCGTCCTGCTCCTGGTACGCCGTCGCCGGCCGACCGCCGCCGCGGCGGCCCTGCTGCTCGTGGCGGTCGGCGCGTTGGTCGGCGGCGGGTCCCGCCCGGCCCGGGCCGACTACTCGGTCGACCCGACCGCCGGCGTGCCGATCGCCGGCGTGGACTTCCAGGCCCTGGTGGACGGCTGCCTGGCCGGCTTCGCGCAGCCCGGCGGCGACCCGTCCGGCCTGCTGCCCCGGCTCAAGGACAAGAAGAGTCCCCGGGTGCGGATCATCCCCACGCCAGGCGGCTCCGGCGCGTTCGAGACCCCGCAGAGCACCGACGGGAAGGGGTCGTCCACGGTCACCTGGAACCCGACCTCCACCGACCCGTACGGCGACGGCGTGGCCCGGGATCCCTGCGCCGCGCTCTACCACGAGCTCAACCACGCCGACGACATCTCCCGGGACGCGGTCCCGCAGGGCGACTGCGGGAGCACCGGGATCCGCGCCGCCGAGGTGAAGGCGACGCTCGCGGAGAACCGCTACCGGGCGGCGAAGGGCCTGCCGCCGCGCCAGGAGTACGACGGGAAGCCGCTGCCCAAGAGCCTCGACGAGTGCAAGAAGCCGGCGAAGAAGACGCCCCCGCCGAAGGGGCCGGTGAAGCTCTGCGAGGACGGGGCGGACTGCGGCGGCAGCAACGGCGACCCGCACCTGGTCACGTTCGACCGGGTCGCCTACGACTTCCAGGCCGTCGGCGAGTTCACGCTCGTCGCCTCGACCGCCGGCGACCCGCTGGAGGTGCAGGTCCGGCAGGCGCCGATGGCCGGCACGCGGACCGCCTCGGTCAACTCCGCGGTCGCGTTCCGGCTCGGCGCCCACCGGGTGGCGCTCACCCTCACCGATGGCGGCACGCTCGTGCACGTCGACGGCGCGCCGCCGGCCGCGCCGGCGCAACGCTCCGACCTGCCCGGCGGCGGCAGCCTCACCCGCCGCCCGTCCGACACCGGCCCGATCGACGGGTACGACCTGACGTGGCCGGACGGATCCGCCGCCGCGGTGGACCAGATCGGCCGCTACGGCTACCGGGTGCTGGTCCGGCTCGCCGACGGCCGGGCCGGGAAGGTGCGGGGCCTGCTCGGCGACTTCGACGGCGACCCCGCCGACGACGTCGCGCCCGCCTCCGGCGCCCCGCTCACCCAGCCGGTGCCGTTCGGCAAGCTCTACCCCGCGTACGCGGACAGCTGGCGCATCACCCAGGACCGCTCGCTGTTCCCCTACGCCGACGGCGAGAACACCGATACCTTCACCGACCGGGCCTTCCCCGAGCGCGAGGTGACCGTCGGCGACCTCGACCCGGCCCGTCGCGCGTCCGCCGAGCAGGTCTGCCGCTGGGCCGGCGTCACCGCCCCGGCGCAGCTCGCCGAGTGCGTCTTCGACGTCGCGGTCAGCGGGCGACCCGAGTTCGCCGTGGCCGGCGCCACCACCGAACGGGTCGTCCCGCCCTCCGGCACGCCGATCACCGCCGTGCCCGTCGCCACCGCCGGCCTGACCCCCGGCGGCGCGCCCCTGACGTTCCCCGGCCGCGCCGGTGACGCCGTCTTCGTCGACGTCACCGCCCCCGGCATGGCCGACCGCTGCTCGCCGTACCTGCTCGTCGACCCGGACGGCCGGGAGATCGCGAGCGGCTGCGTCATCAACGGCTCCGGGTACGTCGACCGCGTCGACCTCACCGCCACCGGCACGTACACGCTGCGTGTCACCGCCGCACCCGGCGACACCGGCCGCGCCGCCGTCCGGGTCTATGCCGCGAAGGACAGCGGCGGCACGCTGCAACCGAACGGCCCGGCGGCGACCGCCACGATCGAGCAGCCCGGCGCCCGGGCCCGCTACCGGTTCACCGGCGCCAAGGGGGAGCGGGTCTACGTCGAGGTGCCCGAGAGCACGCTGCCCGACCAGTGCTCGCCGCTGGAACTGCGCGCCGCCGACGGGCAACTGCTGCGCAGCGGCTGCGTGATCAACGGCGTCGGCGAGGTCGACGGCACCGTCCTGCCCGCCGACGGCACGTACACCGTGGTGGTCGACCCGGTGGAGCGCGGCACCGGCACCGCCACCGTGCGGGTGGTCACCGGCCGGGACCGGGACGCGACGACGGCGCTCGGCGGGCCGCCGTTCGTCGCCACGGTCGACCGGCCCGGCGCGGTCACCGGCTACCGGTTCACCGCCCCGGCCGGCACCTCGGTGACGGTGACCGCGACCGCCGCCACCCTGCCCGACCAGTGCGGCGTGCTGGTGCTGCGCGCGCCGGACGGCGGCACGCTGGCCACCGGTTGTGTGATCAACGGGGCCGGCGGCATCGCGCCGACCGTGCTGCCGTCCGCCGGCACGTACGCGCTGCTGGTCGACCCGTCGGGGGCCGCGACCGGGCAGGTCACGCTGGTCCTGCGGTGAGACCACCCCTGCCGTTCGGGGGCGGCGCGGGGGCGTGCTAACGTCTCGTCCCGTTGTCGGTGAGCGCCGCTAGCTCAACTGGCAGAGCAGCGGACTCTTAATCCGCGGGTTCGGGGTTCGAGTCCCTGGCGGCGCACCAACGAGCAAGGCCCTGTCCTGGTGGTTCACACCGGGCCGGGGCCTTTTTCGTGTCCGCCGGTGGGTGGTGGTGTCAGAACGAGATTGGCGGTACCGCACCGGTCCGGCGAGCGAGCAGCGGAGAACGCCTGCGGGCATGGGTGAACTGCCATTCCAGGTCCGGCGCCTCGCTCGCCCGGGAGGGGACGCGGTAGTGAGCGGCCAGGGCGTCCTTGACGCCGAGGAACAACCACGCCCAGTAGGTCGGCTGCACGAGGTGCCACTCGAGCTCCGACAGTGCGCGCACCTCGTCGTACCCTCGCAGCACGTCGTCCTGGTAGCCGCGCCACGAGAGCGCGAAGTCGGCCACCTGGAACGTGTGATGGGTGGCCTCGAAGTCGAGCAGGCCGGTCAGCCGCCCGTCGTCGAACAGCAGGTTCCACGGCGTGAAGTCGCCATGGATGACGCTGCGCGGCGCGTCCAGGTCGGGGTGGTCGGCGAACCATGACGCCGCGGCTTCGTGACACCGCCGCAGCACGCCTCCCTGGACCGGGTTCGCGGCCTCGTGGCGCCGCAGCAGGCGCGCCAACTCGGGGTCGGCGACGACGTGGGCGGGTGCGTGGAAGCCGCCTCGCTGGTCGCCGATGCCGGTGGCTGCCGCGCTCGCGTGGAACTCCGCCAGCAACCGTCCCCGGGCGCGCCGCTCGGCCGGCTGGTCCTGCGCGGCGGGCGATGCGGATCGGCCGGGCAGCCGGTGGAACAGCACCCACGTGCCGTGCGGGCGGGTCAGCGGCTCCTCGACCGGTTCCGGCGTGGGCCAGCCCAGGCTGCGCACCGCGGCAGCGACTCGCAACGTGTAGCGCCAGTCGGGAAAGGTCGTGTCGTCGAAGTACTTCACGATCAGCGCGGCACCGTCTCTCGTGGCCGCCCAGGTGCCACTCGACCGGTCCGCCAGCACCGGTCCGGCCGTCAGCCGCCAACGCGCGCACACCTCGGGGTCGATCACCGCAGCGGCCCGCGGTCGCGCCGCCCCGGTCACCTGGTCCTCCCTTCCCGGCATCGTACGGATCAACGGTGTCACACCGCTGCGGCAGACCGCGCGGCTCACCCCGTCCCCGTCCGTTCCGTGCGCGAGGCCCGCGAGATGGCATCGTGAGTGCCGGTACGCGAGTTGGCGCCGACAGGCGTGCCCACCCCGCGAGGAGGCACTGTGCCCACCGAACCCACCGGAAGCCCGGACACGATCCTCGTCTGCGTCCGGGGCAACTCCGGCTCGGGCAAGAGCAGCATCGCCCGTGAGCTCCGACGCCGGCACGGCCGGGGCTGTGCCCTGGTCGAGCAGGACTACCTGCGCCGGATCGTGCTGAGGGAACGGGACAGGCCCGGCGGCGCGGCGCCGGCGTTGATCGCGCAGACCGTGCGGTTCGCGTTGGACCACGGCTACCACGTGGTGCTGGAGGGCATCCTGCACACCGGCCGCCACCGGAGCATGCTCACGGCGCTGCGGGACGGCCACCGGGGACGGTCGTTGTTCTGCTATCTCGACGTGTCCCTGCCCGAGACGCTGCGCCGGCACCTCACCCGGCCGCAGGCCGGTGAGTTCACCGCCGAGCAGATGCGCGGCTGGTACGCCGCCCACGACGTCATGGGCTGGCCGGACGAACTCGTCCTGCCCGAGAGCACCGGGCTGGACGAGGCCGTCGAGGCGATCGCGGCGGCCGCCGGGCTGCCCCAGACCGGACGCGACGACGACAGGCTTCCGCGCCCTGCCGTCCCCGAGGAGCAGCTGAGTCGGCGACCGATGTAGCCGTTCTTCACCGTCGGTCCCGGGTGGCCGGACACCCCGTACCGCACGGCGACTGCGACGACGAGCGGCTCGCCCTACCGCGCCCGCCTGAGCCAGCCTGGGAGGACGCCGCCGGTAATCGTTGGGCCCGTCGTGACACAAGCCAGGGTGAGAGTCGCCGAGGCAATGGGGGTTCGGGTGGGTCCACCGGAGAAGAGGGGCGAGGGCTGGTTCACCGGCCTCTACGCCGCCGAGTACGCGAACGTGGTGAGGTACGGCCTGCGCCGACTCGCGGACGCCGACGCGTCGGCGGAACTCGCCCAGGAGGTCTTCGTCGTCGCCTGGCGTCGTCGCGACGAGGTGCCGGACCGCAGCCTGCCCTGGCTGTACGGGGTGGCCCGGCGGCTCCTCGCGAACCACTGGCGGTCGCGGCGCGGCGTCCCCGACGTCCTGCCCATCACCGGTGCCGACCTGGCACGGGTCGCCAGCTCGTCGGGTGCCGACACCACCGTCGGGGTCGCCGACGTCCGGGCCGCGCTGGCCGTCCTCGGTGAACTCGACCAGGAGATTCTCCGGCTGATCGGATGGGAGGAGCTGACGGTGTCCGAGGCGGCCCACGTCATCGGCTGCACCCGGGCGACCGCGGCGGTGCGCCTGCACCGGGCCCGTCGGCGCCTCGCCGCAGCGATGTCGGAGCGGCCTGCCCAGTCCCGGCACCGTCCCGTGTTGGCGGCCACGCGAGAGGAACTGTGATGTCCGGAGCAGAGCGCACCCGTACCCTCCTGGGCCCGGTCGACCCGGCCCGGACCGCCGTCGTCGCACCGCCGCTGGTCTCGGCACGCGAACTGATCAACCGCGCCGGCACCACCGAGACGGTCGCCGGGCGTCGTCGCGTACACCCGAACCGCCGGCTGGTCCTGGCAGCGGGGACGCTGGCGGTCGCGGCCGGTGCCGTGGCCGCACTCCAGCCGTTCGGCAGACGCCCACCGGACGTACCGGGGGGGACCGGGAGCATCGCGGGAACGGTGCTCGTGCCGGTCTCGTACCAGTTCGACACGGACCCGCCGGAGGCCGGTCCGCACCTGCGCGCGTTGGCGGGCAAGATCAAGGACGCCGATCACGAGCACCTCGGCGGGCGCTACACGTACCACCACACGAAGGTGTGGGGCGATCCGGTGATGACCTCCGCCGACGGCCGTCACCAGGTCGCCTTCGCCGGCGAGACGAAGGTCTGGCAGGCCGCCGACGGGACCGGCAGCCAGATCAACACCCAGGTGGAGCCGCAGTACCCCGACCAGGAGTCCCGTGACTACTGGCAACGGGAACTGGCCTCGCGCCCCGCGCTCGGCGCCGCGGTGACTCCGGCCCCGGTCCCGCTGCCGCCCATGGAACTCACGCCACCGTCGGCTGACCCGTCGCGGCTACGGGAACTGCTCAAGGTCGAGCTCGGGCCGGGCGCGGCGAGCAAGGAGGTCAGCACGCTCTACCAGCGGTTCGTCGTACCGCGTGCGGTCCGAGCGGCGATCCTGCGGGTCCTCGCCGACGTGCCCGGCTTCCGCTGGCGGGGGCAGGTGACGGATCGCGCCGGTCGGGACGGGGTCGCCGTCACCTTCGACGACCGCGAACACGACGCCCAGTCTCTCCTGATCTTCGATCCGACGACGGGTGAGCTGCTCGCCCATGAGCGACTGACGCTGTCGCCCGTACGGATCAGCGCGTACCAGTTGATCCTCGAAGCCGCGCGGACCGATCGAATGGGTTGACGGCCGCGCTCCGGGGCCGCTCCTTCCGGGAGCGGCCCCGGAGCGGTTCCGGGTCGGAGCCGTGGTCGGCCGGGCCCCGCGCCGGCCGGGACCGAGTCGGCCGGCACAACCGTCGCCCGGGACGACATCCGGGCGGAAGGCCGGCGGCGCACCGGGTTCAGCGGGGGCGAGCGGTGGCCCCGGCGTGCCATCAGCGCAGCGTACGGCCGGTTTCGTTGCGGTAACCGGGAGCCGCGGTCCGTTGCGTCAGTCCGGCCGTCGACCGTCACCAGGACGTCGGGCGGCCGAGGTCGCCGGCCGGTCGGTACCCGCCGAGGACCGCCAGGCCGTCCGCCTCGGTGTAGCCGCGTCCCCAGCCGGCGAGGAACGCCTCGACGACGCACGGCTCGACCCGCATCTCCAGCACGTCGTCACCCTGCCGGCGCGCCCGGTAGGGCCCGGCGGCGAGGTCGCCGGCCCTCGACCCGTCGCCCGGGGCGGGTTGGGCCCGGATCGTCATCCAGCGGTCGGATCCGTCGCCCACGACGAGTGAGCCTTCGAGAAACGGGCCGCGCTCCGACCGGCCGAGCGTGACGGCGCACTCCAGCAGCCGCGCTCCGGCCGGCAGCGACCGCAGCCGAAACGGCACGACGCAGCGGTGGGCGCCGTCGAACCGGACCCGGCTCGCCGCGCCCGTCGCCTCGTCGCGGCCGGCCGCGTAGATGTCGAGCTGGGCCCAGAGGCCGTCGGCCGGTCGCCACCGGACGAACCACAGCTGGCGGTCGCCGGACGGGTCGAACCAGGCGACTCCCGGTCGGCCCCCGACGCGCACGTCCGTCCGTTGCTGTGGTCGTCCCGCCGAGGAGAGCGTCTGCTGCAGCCCGTCCAGCGTCGCGGCGCTGCGGGCCAGCGCGAACCGGGCCTGCCCGGTCCGGCCCCGGAACTCGACGCTCTCGACGCCGCGTCCCGCCGTCCACGTGGCGGACTCCGCATCCCCGACCAGGGCGGGGGTGGCGAAGTGCACGACGCCGGGGTCGGAGCCGACCACCTCGGGACGCGCGGCGGCGCCGGGTTGACCAGGCGCGTCCGGCAGGGCCAGCGCCGCGGGAGTCAGGGGCGCGGCATCCGGTGCTCTGCCGGTGGGCACCACCAGGACCACCGCGGCGAGCGCAG
>NZ_CADEAU010000264.1 GCF_902825405.1 Micromonospora maritima
CCGGCGCGGCCGGCTGCTCCGGCGCCGACCGGCACGCGGCCAGCAGCACCGCGACACCGGCCACCACGGCGACCGCAGACCTCAGGCGCGGAAGAGGCATGGATCCGATCCTATCGATCGGCCGCTCCCCCGCCCGGCGGCGAATCGCGCCCGGGTGGGTCAGGAGGCGGGCTGCTGCGCCACCTCGCCGCCGGCGGTCTCGGCGAGGATCCGCTCGGCGACCTCCTTCATGGTCATCCGGTGGTCCATCGCGGTGCGCTGGATCCACTTGAAGGCCTGCGGCTCGGTCATGCCGTACGTGGTCATCAGCGCGCCCTTGGCCCGCTCGACGGTCTTGCGGATCTCCAGCCGGTCGGTCAGGCCGGCGACCTCCGCCTCCAGCGCGGCGATCTCCGAGTAGCGGGACAGCGCGATCTCCACCGCCGGCACCAGGTCGCTCTTTTGGAACGGCTTGACCAGGTACGCCATCGCGCCGGCCGCCCGGGCCCGCTCGACCAGGTCCCGCTGGCTGAACGCGGTCAGGATGATCACCGGGGCGATGCGCGCGCCGGCGATCCGCTCGGCGGCGGCCAGCCCGTCCATGATCGGCATCTTGATGTCGAGGATGACCAGGTCCGGCTTCAGCTCCTCGGCGAGCTTGACGGCGGTCTCGCCGTCACCGGCCTCGCCGACGACCTCGTAGCCCTCCTCGACGAGCATCTCGGCCAGGTCCAGCCGGATGAGCGCCTCGTCCTCGGCGATCAGAACGCGCTTGCGCTCGGCATCCGTCTGCATCTCGCCCACGAGCCACTCCCACCATCGATCCCGGCACGGTCACCACCCATGCTCCCGCATGAGCCTAGTCGGGTACAGTTACCGCACCCCGCCGGGATGGTGGAACGGCATACACGGAAGTCTCAAACACTTCTGCCCGAAAGGGCTTGCGGGTTCGAATCCCGCTCCCGGCACTTCTTGTCATACACGTGTTCGAGGATGTCGCTGTGCATCCTCCCGAAATGCGGGCACGAGCCCGCGCTCTTCGTGCCCGGGGTCACACCATCCATTCAGTGGCCCGTAGCCTCTCCCTGCCCTGCACAACGGTCTGGCACTGGTGCGTCGACCGGCCCCAGCCGGCGGTCTTCGGCAGCGCGGTCCGCTGCTTCCGCTGCCGGCCCGACCAGGAAACTCCGCCCGATCAGGCCGCCTACGCCTACCTGCTCGGGCTCTATCTCGGTGACGGACACCTCATCACCACGGACCGGACGCCGGTGCTCCGCGTCTACTGCGCCGACGCCTGGCCGAACCTGATCGAGAAGTGCGACGTCGCGATGCGGGCGGTGTTGGCCAACAAGGTGCAGCGCATCCAGAAGCGGGGCTGCGTCGCCGTGCAGAGCACCGCCACCCACTGGCCGTGTCTGTTCCCACAGCACGGGCCGGGCAAGAAACACAAGCGCCCGATCGTCCTGGTCGACTGGCAGCGCACCATCGTCAAGGCCCACCCGGGCGACTTTCTGCGGGGCCTGTTCCACTCCGACGGCTGCCGCTTCGCCAACCGGGTCGTCGTTCGCGGGAAGGAGTACGTCTATCCCCGCTACATGTTCTCCAACCGCTCCACCGACATCATGGCGCTGTGTCAGTGGTCCCTCGACCTGCTCGGCATCGCGTGGCGAATGAACCTGCCGTGGTCGCTGTCCGTGGCCCGGAGGGAGGCCGTCGCCGCACTCGACCAACATGTCGGCCCGAAGTCCTGACCGGACGGCGCCGGTGAGGCGGCGGGGCCTCAGATCGACGCCAGCGCCCGCGTCAGGTCGGCCCGCAGGTCCTCCGGGTCCTCCAGCCCGACCGAGACGCGCAGCAGCCCGCCGCACGGCTTCGCGTCGCCCTCGACCGGCCGGTGGGTGAGCGAGGCCGGGTGCTGGATCAGCGTGTCGACGCCGCCCAGCGACACCGCGTGGGTGATGAGCTCACAGGCGCCGGCGACCACGGCGGCGGCGGGCGCGCCCCCGCGTACCTCGAAGGCGAGCAGGCTGCCGGAGCCGGACATCTGGCGGCCGACCAGCCCGGCCGGGTCGTGCAGCGACGGGTGGTGGACGCGCTCGACGGCGGGGTGGCCGGCGAGCCAGGCGGCGAGCTTCTCCGCGCCAGCCTGCTGGGCGCGGACCCGCAGCGGCAGGGTCTGCAGGCCGCGGTGCAGCAGGTACGCGCCGAGCGGGTGCAGGACGGCCCCGGTGACGGCGCGGACCTGGCGCAGCCGGGCGGCCCACTCGGGCGCGCAGGCGACGGCGCCGGCGAGGACGTCGCCGTGGCCGCCGATGCTCTTGGTGGCGCTGTGCAGCACGAGGGCGGCGCCGTGGCGGGCGGGTCGCTGGAGCACCGGGGTGGCGACGGTGTTGTCGACGAGCAGCGGGACGTCGCCGGCGGCGGTGGCGAGCGCGGCGATGTCGACCAGGTCGAGGGTGGGGTTGGCGGGGGTCTCGACGACGACCAGGGCGGTGTCGGCGCGGATCGCGGCGGCGACCTCGTCGGGGCGGGCCCAGGTGACCTCGGTGCCGAGCAGGCCGGTGGCGAGGACGTGGTCGGTGCCGCCGTAGAGGGGGCGGACGGCGACGACGTGGCGCTTGCCGTCGCGGGTGGCGGCGAGCAGGGTGGCGGTGAGCGCGGCCATGCCGCTGGCGAACGCGACCGCCTCGGCGGTGCCTTCGAGCTGGGCGAGCGCGGTCTCGAACCGGGCCACGGTGGGGTTCCAGAGCCGCTGGTAGACGGCGCTGCCGCCGGCCGGGAGGGTGCCGCCGGTGGCGAGCGTCTCGTAGTCGTCGCCGCCGCCGGCGACGGAGGGCAGCGGGTTGGTGGTGGAGAGGTCGATCGGCGGGACGTGGACGCCGAGCCCGGCGAGGTCGTCGCGTCCGGCGTGCACGGCTGCGGTGTCCACGGAAGTCATGGCCGGAAGCGTCGAACATGACGACGTTTGGAGGCAATAGCAGCGAAGAAGATTCTGCCGATTGCGCTTTCGCGGAGTGTGAGTTCGGTGAAGGATGGTCACATGCCTGCCGCACCGAATGATGTACGGCCGTTCGCCGGCCTGGACGACGTCGACCGCGCGATCCTCACCGAACTGGCGGCCGACGGGCGGCTGCCGAACAACGCGCTCGCGGAGCGGGTGGGGGTGGCGCCCTCGACGTGCCTGACGCGGACCCGGGTGCTGCGCGAGCGCGGGGCGATCCGCGGGTTCCACGCCGAGGTGGACCCGGCGGCGGTGGGCCTGCCGTTGCAGGCGCTGGTCTCGGTGCGGCTGACGGCGCACGAGCGGGCCGCGGTGGACGCGTTCCGGGCCCGGTCGGTGCGGCTGCCGGGGGTGGTGTCGGTGTTCCACGTGGCCGGCGCGGAGGACTACGTGCTGCACGTGCGGGCCGCCTCCGGCGACGCGCTGCGCGACTTCGTGCTCGACCACCTGGCTGTCGATCCGGCGGTGCAGCACACCCAGACCAGCCTGATCTTCGAGCAGGCCCGGGGTATGGGGTAGCGCACCCCGAGGGAACAATTCCGGCACCGGGCGGGTTGCACCCAGCCGTGATCGACGTACCGATGTCTGTCCTTGACCTTGCCCCGGTGGCCGCGACCGGCAGCGCCGGTGAGGCGCTGCGGCACACCACGGAACTGGCCCGCCGCACCGAGGAGCTGGGCTACCGCCGGTTCTGGGTGGCCGAGCACCACAACATGCCCGCGATCGCGAGTTCCGCGCCGGCGGTGCTGCTCGCGCACCTGGCGGCGAACACCAGCACGATCCGCCTCGGTTCGGGTGGCGTGATGCTGCCCAACCACGCGCCGCTGGTGGTGGCGGAGCAGTTCGGCACCCTGGAGGCGCTGCACCCGGGCCGGATCGACCTGGGCATCGGCCGGGCGCCCGGCACCGACCAGGTGACCGCGCTGGCGCTGCGTCGCACCATGGAGGGTCTGTCCGCCGAGCACTTCCCGCGTGAGCTGGCCGACCTGATGAACTACTTCTCCGGCGCCGAGCCCGGTCCGATCACCGCCACGCCGGGTCGCGGGCAGTCGCCGCAGGTGTGGCTGCTCGGGTCGAGCGGGTTCAGCGCGCAGCTCGCCGGCCTGCTCGGCCTGCCGTTCTCGTTCGCGCACCACTTCAGCGCGCAGAACACGGTCCCGGCGTTGCAGCTCTACCGGCAGAACTTCCGGCCGTCGCAGTGGCTGGACCGGCCGTACGCGATGGTGGCCGTGAACGCGGTCTGCGCGGACACCGACGAGCGGGCCGAGTGGCTGGCCGGGCCGGCCGGGCTGTCGTTCCTGAAGCTGCGGTCGGGGCGGCCGGAGCCGCTGGTCACGCCGGAGGAGGCGGCGGCCTACCCGTACTCGGAGTTCGAGCGGGAGTTCGTCGCCCAGCGCCGCGACGGCCAGGCGACCGGCTCGCCGGAGACGGTGTCCCGGCAGCTCGGGGAACTGCTGGAGCGCACCGGCGCGGACGAGCTGATGCTGACCGCGATGGTCTACGACGTGGCCGACCGGGTCCGCTCGTTCGAGCTGATCGCGGAGAAGGTGGCGGGCGGCCTGCGCCGGGAAGGCTGAAACACGCTCTTCATAGCCACGTCACCGCGGCGTCGCGTGGGACGCATAACTTTGTCCCCGGTGGTGGTACGGCATTCCCGGTCGGGACGGGTCGGGAATGCTGCGGTGTGGTGCACCGGGTCGCCGGCCGAGCGGATTCCGCGGCCGGCGACCCGGTGCCTGCCGTTTCAGCGCAGGTAGATGTTCGGCGCGGGCGGCGTGCCCATGCCGTCGCCCAGGTGGAAGCCCGGGTGCGGCGGCTGGTTGTAGGCGGTGTTCTGCCAGGCCACGGCCACCCGATACTGCGGGTCGTGCATCAGCGTCGGCAGCCGCAGGCCGGTGGTGACGGGCGTGCTGTAGATCCGCAGGGCGGTGCTGTCGGCGGTACGCCAGACCACCTCCTCCCGCCAGTCTCCGAGCAGGTCGGCCGAGAGCGCCGGGGTGGACTTGGTGCCGTTGTTCGAGGCGACGCCGCCGCCGGTGAGCAGGCGGGTCTCGCCGCCGGTGCCGTACTTGTCGACCTTCGTGCCGTCGAGCAGTTCCCGGACCGGGTCGCCGTCCCACCAGATCAGGAAGTTCGCCGACGACGGCTTGCGCCCGACGTTCTGGCCCCGCGTGTTGAGCAGCCCGTCGACCGCCGACGACCACGACTCCGCACCCGGGCTGCCGGCCCAGACGTCGGCGGAGACGCCCCGGCCGTTGTCGCCGCTCGGCGCGGTCTGCCAGAGGATCTGTCCGGTCCGCGCGTCGGCCATCCAGGAGCTGGGCTTGCTGCCGTCCTCGTCGACCTTGAACACCTCCAGGCCGGCGCGCGACGGGTCGAGGTCGCCGACGTGCAGCGCGTCACCGTGGCCGTTGCCGGTGGAGTACAGCAGCCGGCCGTTGTCGTCGATGGTGGCGGCGCCGTACACGATCTCCTGGCGGCCGTCGTTGTCCACGTCGGCCACGGAGAGCTGGTGGTTGCCCTGGCCGGCGGCGGCGCCGTTGCCGGAGGCGTTCGAGTCGAACGTCCAGCGCCTGCGCAGCGTGCCGTCGCGGAAGTCCCAGGCCGCGACCACGGCCCGGGTGTAGTAGCCGCGCGCCATGATCAGCGAGGGGCGCTGCCCGTCCAGGTACGCGGTGCCGGCGAGGAACCTGTCGACCCGGTTGCCGTACGAGTCGCCCCAGGAGGAGACCGTGCCGCGCGGCGGGTCGTAGTCGACTGTGGAGACCGCCGCGCCGGTGCGGCCGTCGAACATGGTCAGGTACTCCGGTCCGGCGAGCACGTAGCCGCCGGAGTTGCGGTGGTCGGCCGAGCCGTTGCCGATCACCTGGCCGGTGCCGGAGCGGGTGCCGTCGGCGGTCTTCATGGCCACCTCGGCGTCCCCGTCGCCGTCGTAGTCGTACACCTGGAACTGGGTGTAGTGGGCGCCGGCGCGGATGTTGCGGCCGAGGTCGACGCGCCACAGCCGGGTGCCGGTGAGCGTGTACGCGTCGACGTAGACGGTGCCGGTGTAGCCGGACTGCGAGTTGTCCTTGGCGTTCGACGGGTCCCACTTGAGCACGAACTCGTAGCGGCCGTCGCCGTCCAGGTCGCCGACGCTCGCGTCGTTGGCGGAGTAGGTGTACGCCTCACCGCTCGGCGTGGTGCCGCCTGGTGGCGCCTGGATCGGCACGTCGAGCCAGCCGTTGGCGAACTGGAGCGCCGGGGCGGACGCCGTCTGCTCGGCGCCGTTCACCACGGCCCGCACGGTGTACGCGGACCCGGCGGCCGCGCCGGCGTCCAGGTAGGTGGTGGCGCCGGTGATCGGGCTGCCGTTGACCTTCGTACCGCCCCGGTAGAGGTTGAACGACACACCCGAGGTCTCGGTGCCGAGCAGCCGCCACGAGACGAGGTTCCCGCTGCCGGAGCGGACGCTGACCAGCCCTCGGTCGAGCTTCTCCATCTGCTTGGCGCCGGCCGGTGGGGTGGTCGGGGGTGGCGTGGTCGGGGGTGGCGTGGTCGGGGGTG
Organism: Micromonospora maritima; assembly: GCF_902825405.1. GTDB lineage: Bacteria > Actinomycetota > Actinomycetes > Mycobacteriales > Micromonosporaceae > Micromonospora > Micromonospora maritima. Next base: position 6,527 of record NZ_CADEAU010000264.1, read on the forward strand.
GCGTGGTCGGCGGGGGTGTGGTCGGGGCCGCGCCGGTGCAGGCGGTGCCGTTGAGCGTGAACGCGGTCGGCGCGGGGTTGGCGGCGTCGCTCCACGAGCCGTTGAAGCCGAAGCTCGCGGTGCCGCCGGTGCCGATCGCCGCGTTGTATCCGGCGTCGCGGGCGGTGACCTGGGCGCCGGACTGGCTGACCGTCGCGTTCCAGGCCTGGGTGACCTGCTGGCCGGCGGCGAAGCTCCAGCCGAGCGTCCAGCCGGTCACCGGGTCGCCGAGGTTGGTCACGGTGACGTCGGCGCCGAAGCCGCCGCTCCACTGGTTGGTGATCCGGTAGTCGACGCGGCAGGCGACGGCCGCGGCGGCGGCGACCGTCGTGAGCGCGCCGGCGGACAGGGTGACCGCCGAGGCCGCGGCGAGCAGCGCGAGCCGGCGGCGTGGGGTGGTGAGGTGCACGGAAGGGCCTTTCGCGGTGGTCGGGCGCGCGAGGGCGCCGGCCTGCCCGGGCCGGCGGGAGGGGCACGCGCGCTGACGCGACGGGCGACGTCAGACATCGACGTCGATAACTAGGCTCCGCGCTCCGTCAGATTAGGCCACCGCCCGACAACCGACAAGCGGCTCGGACCGACCGCCCTCCCGTCCATGGCGGCGGAGAACCGCCGTCGATCACACCGGGTGACGGCCTCGGGAGAACCGACCACCGTGGAGGGACATACCTCAGAGGCATAAGTATGACCCTGAGGCATATCGCTCCACGGGCACTCGCTCCGGAGCCGCGACACGCCCGGGACCTCGATGGAGGGACAGGCCCGGCCATCCCGTCCGGCCGGTGCGGCCCCACGCAACCTCGCCGAGGTGGTGGCATCCTTGCTGCCCGGACACCACCACCACGCCGAGCTGGCGCACCGCACCGATGGGACCGGCGGGATCGACCCGCCTCAGCCCTCGACGGCGGCGGCGAGCCGGCGGGACTCCCCCGACTGCGGAGCAGCGGCCCCGGCCCCAGCCTCGACGGCCTCGACCGCGCCAGCATCCACGGGCCGGCGAGCGCCCGGCGCAGCACCGACGGG
>NZ_CADEAU010000265.1 GCF_902825405.1 Micromonospora maritima
CTCTTTCCCTACACGACGCTCTTCCGATCTCCGCGTCCAGGGCCGCCCGCCCCTCGTGCAGCAGCACCGCGCCGGCCGGGGTCAGCGCCACGCTGCGGTGGTCGCGGTCCAGCAGCGTCACCCCGAGCCGCCGTTCGAGCTGGCGGACGGCCCGGGACAGCGGGGGCTGGGCGATCCCGAGCCGGCGCGCGGCGCGGCCGAAGTGCAGCTCCTCGGCGACCGCGACGAAGTAGCGCAGCTCCCGTGTCTCCACCCGGCCACCGTACCCCCGGATCGATACCCGGCGGGTATCGCACGCTACCGAGACGGTGTTGGCCGGTCCATCGCGGCACGGCCAGGATCGACCGCATGAGCGAACGCACCGTCGCGCTGGTCACCGGCGCGAACAAGGGAATCGGGTACGAGATCGCGGCCGGCCTGGGGGCGCTCGGCTGGCGGGTGGGGGTCGGCGCCCGGGACGAGCGGCGCCGGGAGGCCGCGGTGGCGGCGCTGCGCGCGGACGGCGTGGACGCGTTCGGCGTACCGCTGGACGTGACCGACGACGCGAGCGTGACCGCCGCCGCGCGCCTGGTGGAGGAGCAGGCCGGCGGCCTCGACGTGCTTGTCAACAACGCGGGCGTGACCGGCGGGATGCCGCAGCAGCCCGGCGGCGCCGACGTGGCGACCGTGCGGGCGGCGGTCGAGGTCAACGTCATCGGCGTGGTCCGGGTCACCGAGGCGATGTTGCCGCTGCTGCGCCGCTCGGCGTCGCCCCGGATCGTCAACATGTCCAGCGGGGTCGGCTCGCTGACCCGGCAGAGCGCCTCCGCCGGGGAGGGCCAGACCGGGCCGCTGTCGGTGGCCTACGCGCCGTCGAAGTCGATGCTCAACGCGGTGACCGTCCAGTACGCCCGGGCGCTGGCCGACACGTCCATCCTGGTCAACGCCGCCTGCCCGGGCTTCACCGCGACCGACCTCAACGGCTTCCGTGGGGTGCGGACGCCGCAGCAGGGCGCGGCGGTCGCGGTCCGGTTGGCGACGCTGCCCGACGACGGGCCGACCGGCGGCTTCTTCGAGGACGCGGGCGTGGTGCCGTGGTGACCGGCCCGGTCAGCACCACATGACCGGGTTGCCGGTGGCGACCGACGCGGCGCAGAGCCGGCGCAGCGGCTCGACGATGTAGGCGTAGTCGTCGGCGCACCGGGGCCGGGTCACTACCGCGAGCCGCTCGGGTCGGGGCGAGTCGTGCGCGCCCACCGGCCTCATCGTCACGGTGGCCCGGGTCCCGTCGTCGCCGACGAGGTCGAGCCGGCCTTCGGGCAGCACGCGCTGGCTGAGCCGGGTGGCGCGGAACAGCGTGACCGGCGGCTGCGCGGCGGTGTCGACGACGAAGAACCCGGCCGGCTCCACCCCGGCGTGCCAGCCCGGCCCGTACATGAAGACTCCGCGGTAGCTCTCGATGTACTGCATGACCACCTCCCCGGTCGCCTCGTTGACGAGCGCGGTCTCGTCGGCGATCCGGCCGTCCCGGAACGCGTCCAGCTCGGTGAGCGCCGTCGCCGCCTGCTCGACCGTCAGTCCGCCGTCGTTGCCGTCGGGCAGGCCGGCGAGGAGCGTCGGGAAGCGGTCCGCCCCGGCCGCGCGCAGCGCCTGCTGGAACATGCGTACCCCGGTCCAGTTGGCCAGGCCCTCGCTGACCAGCTCCATGTGGCGGTGCGGGCAGGCGTCCTCGGCCATCCAGGCGTAGAAGGCGTTCTCGGCCGCGGCGTCGTACCCGTCGGTCGGCAGCAGGGCGAGGCAGCCCTCGTCGTCGTAGCCGACCGGCCCGACCGGGCACGGCGCGGCCAGGCCGTCCTGCCAGCACCGGCAGTGCACGAACGCGTCGAGTCCCACGCCCGGCACCCTATGCGGCGACCGGCTCGGTCGTGGCCCCGGCCGGACGGGCATGCCATCATCGGCGGCGTGGGTACGCAGTCCCGGCACCTCAGTGTGCACATCGACCGTCCGGTCGCGGAGGTCTACGCGTTCGCGTCCGACCCGGCGAACCTGCCCCGCTGGGCGCCCGGCCTGGGTGCCTCGGTGACGCGCGAGGGTGACGACTGGTTCGTGGACACCCCCGAAGGGCGGGCCGGGCTGACGTTCGCGCCGGCCAACGACTTCGGGGTGCTCGACCACGAGGTGCGGACGCCGTCCGGCGAGACGGTGTACGTGCCGCTGCGCGCCGTCGCGGACGGCGACGGCACCGAGGTGGTGTTCAGCCTGCGCCGCGGCCCCGGCATGAGCGACGCCGACTTCGCCCGGGACACCGCGCTTGTCGAGGCCGACCTGGCGCGGCTCAAGGCCGTGCTGGAGTCGACGGACTAGGTCGGGAGGACGGCGAGGCGTCGACGGGGACGAGGAAGGAGCCGGCGTACCGGCAACCGCTACGCCTACGCCCGCGCGAACCCGACCAGCACATCGACCCGGCGGGCCTCTACGGCCGACCGGCGAACGGCACTCAGCCGTCGCTGAGAATCCAGCGGTTCGCGAGTCTGGCACTGATCAGGTCAGCGGCCTCATCTCGTGCCGACGTGCCGTTACGAACCGGGTCCACGCCGCCGGGCTGAAGGTGAGCACCGGGCCGGCCGGGTCCTTCGAGTCGCGGACGCCGACCACGCCGGGCAGGTTGCCGGCGACCTCCACGCAGTTGCCGCCGTTGCCGCCGCTGCGGGTGCTCTTGCGCCACCGGGCGCCGCTCAGGTCCATGCCGCCGCCACTTCCCTCAGCAGTTCCAGGGTCCGCGCGCGGGGGAGCGCCTCGCCCCGGATGCGTTCCCACCGACGCTCCAGGGTAGCAATCTCCGAGGGCTGCTCGATGATCTGCGCGCGGGCCTGGCTGTCAACATGCGCCACCCGGTTGCCGTCGCGCAGCTCCGCGATGACGAACGGCCCGTCCAGCCCGGGATAGGTCGGCGTGTCCACCGGCAGCACGTGGAGCTGCACGTTCGGCAGCTCGGCGCAGACGAGCAGGTGGGTCACCTGCGCGGCCATCAGCGCCCGGTCGCCGGCGGCGGCGCGGCGCAGCACCTGCTCGTCGAGCACGGCGACGAACAGCGGCCCGCGCGGCCGGTGCAGGACGCCCTGCCGGTCCAGCCGGGCGGCGACCAGGTCGGTCACCTCGTCGGCGGTGAGCGGCTGGCCGAGGAACGTCGCCCGGGCGTACGCCTCGGTCTGCAACAGGCCCGGCACCCAGGCCAGCTCGAAGGTCCGCAGCAACCGTCCGAAGGAGATTACACAACGCTGTGTGATTGTTCGGGCACCCTCGGCACGGTGGAGGCATGACCGAACCGACACCGACATCGGCGTACCCCCGGGTGGTGCTGCCGCTGACCGGCCACCGCGCGTGCGGTCCGGCCTGGCGCTGCGACCGCTGCGGCGAGCCCTGGCCGTGCCCGACCCTGCGGGCGGCGCCCACCGACACGGCCCGTCGCGCCACGATGATCCCCGAGTTCTCCCGGATCACCCGGCAGGCCATCCGAGACCTGCGCGGCCGACCCGACGGCCCGGATCCGATCGCGATCGTGCGGCGCTTCCTGTGGTTCCTGCCGCTCACCGACGCCGAGGCGCGCGCCGTCGCCCTCCGGCTGCGCTGAGTTGTAAGGAAGGGCCCCTTGTTAACGCCTGGGGTAGAGGAAGGGCCCCTTTTTAACAGCGAGCTGTTAAAAAGGGGCCCTTCCTTACAACCAAGGTCAGCTGGCGATCATGCGGCGCAGCACGTACTGCAGGATGCCGCCGTGCCGGTAGTAGTCCGCCTCACCCGGGGTGTCGATGCGGACCACGGCGTCGAACTCCACGCCGGTGTCGGTGGTGACCTTCACCGTGCGCGGGGTGTCGCCGTCGTTCAGCGCGGTGACGCCGCTGATCGAGAACGTCTCCGTGCCGGTCAGGCCCAGCGACTCGGCGGTGGTGTCCACCGGGAACTGCAGCGGCAGGACGCCCATGCCGATCAGGTTCGAGCGGTGGATCCGCTCGTACGACTCGGCGATGACCGCCTTGACGCCCAGCAGCATGGTGCCCTTGGCCGCCCAGTCCCGCGACGAACCCGAGCCGTACTCCTTGCCGGCCAGGATGACCAGCGGGACGCCCGCCTCCTGGTAGGCCATCGAGGCGTCGTAGATCGAGGACTGCTCGCCGGTGAGGTGGTTGACCGTGAAGCCACCCTCGACACCCGGGACGAGCTGGTTGCGCAGCCGGATGTTGGCGAACGTGCCCCGGATCATCACCTCGTGGTTGCCTCGGCGGGATCCGTACGAGTTGAACTCGTGCCGGGCGACGCCGTGCTCGGCCAGGTACTTGCCGGCGGGGGAGTCCGCCTTGATCGAGCCGGCCGGGGAGATGTGGTCGGTGGTCACCGAGTCGCCCAGCTTCGCCAGCACCCGCGCGCCGGCGATGTCCTGCACCGGGGTCGGCTGCTGCTGCATGCCCTCGAAGTACGGGGGCTTACGCACGTACGTCGACTCGCCGTCCCAGGAGAACGTGTCACCGGTCGGGGTCGGCAGCGACTGCCAGCGCTCGTCGCCGGCGAACACGTCGGCGTACGCGGAGCTGAAGCCGCTGGCGCCGATCGCCGAGGCAATGACGTCCTGGATCTCGGCGGTGTTCGGCCAGATTTCCCGCAGGTACACCGGGTTGCCCTGCGAGTCCTCACCGATCGGCTCGTTGGCCAGGTCGATGTCCATGGTGCCGGCGAGCGCGTACGCGACCACCAGCGGCGGGGACGCCAGGTAGTTCATCTTGACGTCCGGGTTGATCCGGCCCTCGAAGTTGCGGTTGCCGGAGAGCACCGAGACGACGGCCAGGTCGCCCTCGTTGACGGCGGCCGAGACCTCCTCCGGCAGCGGGCCGGAGTTGCCGATGCAGGTGGTGCAGCCGTAGCCGACCAGGTTGAAGCCGAGCTTCTCCAGGTACGGCGTGAGGCCGGAGCGGTCGTAGTAGTCCATGACGACCTTCGAGCCCGGGGCCAGCGTGGTCTTCACCCACGGCTTGCGGGCCAGGCCCTTCTCCACCGCGTTGCGGGCCAGCAGCGCGGCGCCGATCATGACCTGCGGGTTCGAGGTGTTGGTGCAGGAGGTGATCGCGGCGATCACCACGGCGCCGTGGTCCAGCTCGTACTCGACGCCGTCGGCGCCGGTCACGCGTACCGGGTTGGTGGCCCGGCCGCCCGCGCCCACGGCGGCGGTCTCCAGGTCGCGCGGCGCGTCCGCCGGGTCGTTGACGCCGTTGGCCGGGGCGTCGCTGGCCGGGAACGACTCGGCGCTGGCCTCGTCGGCCGGGCCGTCGGTGCCGAACGGCTTCTCCTGCTGCGGCACGCCCGGCTTACGACCCGGGTCGCCGCCGGTCTCGTCGGCCGCCACGTAGTCGGTCAGCGCCGAGCGGAACAGCGTCTTGGCGCTACCGAGCGGCACGCGGTCCTGCGGGCGCTTCGGGCCGGCCAGGGACGGCTCGATGGTGCTCAGGTCGAGCTCCAGGCGCTCCGAGTACTCCGGCTCGTGGTTCGGGTCGTGCCAGAGGCCCTGCTCCTTGGCGTACGCCTCGACCAGCGCGACCTGCTGCGGGTCACGGCCGGTCAGTTCCAGGTAGCGGACGGTCTCGGCGTCGATCGGGAAGATCGCCACGGTGGAGCCGTACTCCGGCGACATGTTGCCGATGGTGGCGCGGTTGGCCAGCGGCACCGCGCTCACGCCGGGGCCGTAGAACTCGACGAACTTGCCGACCACGCCGTGCTTGCGCAGCATCTCGGTGATGGTCAGCACCAGGTCGGTGGCGGTGGTGCCGGCCGGCATCTCGCCGGAGAGCTTGAAGCCGACCACGCGGGGGATCAGCATGCTGACCGGCTGGCCGAGCATCGCGGCCTCGGCCTCGATGCCGCCGACGCCCCAGCCCAGCACGCCCAGGCCGTTGACCATGGTGGTGTGCGAGTCGGTGCCGACGACCGTGTCCGGGTACGCCTGGCCGTTGCGCTCCATGATCGTACGGGCCAGGTACTCGATGTTGACCTGGTGCACGATGCCGGTGCCCGGCGGGACGACCTTGAACTCGTTGAACGCGGTCTGGCCCCAGCGCAGGAACTGGTAGCGCTCCTTGTTGCGCTCGTACTCCAGCTCGACGTTGCGCTCGAAGGCGTCCTCGCGGCCGAACAGGTCGGCGATGACCGAGTGGTCGATGACCAGCTCGGCGGGGGCGAGCGGGTTCACCTTGGTGGCGTCGCCGCCGAGGTCGCGGACCGCCTCGCGCATGGTGGCCAGGTCGACCACGCAGGGCACGCCGGTGAAGTCCTGCATCAGCACCCGGGCCGGGGTGAACTGGATCTCCACGCTCGGGTCGGCGGTGGGGTCCCACGCGCCGAGCTGCTGGATGTGGTCGGCGGTGATGTTCGCGCCGTCCTCGGTCCGCAGCAGGTTCTCCAGCAGGATCTTCAGGCTGTAGGGCAGTCGGTCGTGCCCCTCCACCTTGCCGATCTTGAAAATCTCGTAGCTCGCGTCTCCGACGCGTAGCTGGGTCTTCGCACCGAAGGTGTCGAGGCTCGCCACGTCGTACTCCTTCACACCAGCGACCGTGAGTAGTCCTGAGCAGTTTGTCGCACCGACCCGGGCGCCGCCGTGCTTAGGCGACACTTACCTGCGTCGGTCTGTACAAAACCGTACGTCCGTCTTGCTATTCGCGCAACCTCGTGCCAGCGGGCGGGACGCGCAGGGGGTTCCCGGCCGGCGGCGGTTCCACACGTGTCCGTCGGGCCCCGCGGGGGCGGGTTCGCGCGGGTAGGGTCGGTGCGTGGTCGACGTGCAGCACTGGCTCTCCGCGCTACCCCCGGGCGTGATCTACCTGATCGTCGCCGGGGTGATCGGCGTCGAGAGCATGGGCGTCCCACTGCCCGGCGAGATCGTGCTGGTCAGCTCCGCCCTGCTCGCCGCCACCGGGGTGGTCCAACCCGAGTGGGTGGCGATCGCCGCCGCGACCGGCGCGATCGTCGGCGACTCCATCGGGTACGCCGTCGGCCGCCGCGGCGGCCGGCCGCTGCTCCAACGGTTGGGCCGGCGCTTCCCCAAGCACCTCGGCCCCGCGCACCTGGCCCGCGCCGAGCAGAGCTTCGCCCGCCACGGCGTCTGGGCGGTCTTCTTCGGGCGGTTCGTCGCGCTGCTGCGCATCCTCGCCGGCCCGCTGGCCGGGGCGCTGCACGTGCCGTACCGCCGGTTCCTGGTGGCGAACGCGGCCGGCGGTCTGGTCTGGGCCTTCGGCACCACCTACCTGTTGTTCTACGTCGGGCGCGCTGCCGAGCACTGGCTCAAGGACATCTCCTGGGCCGGGCTGGTGCTCGCCGTGCTGGCCGGCCTGGTCAGCACCGCCTGGCTGCGCCGCCGCGCGAAGCGGCTGGGCCCGGTCGAGACGCCCGAACAGGCCGAGCCGGTCGGGGCGACCGAACGCTGACAAAGGGCCCGACCCCGGTGGTGGGGTCGGGCCCTTGTCGGTGGTGTGGGTCAGCTGGTGCTGTAGCCGCGGGTGGCGATCCAGTCGGCGAGGTTGTCGA
>NZ_CADEAU010000266.1 GCF_902825405.1 Micromonospora maritima
GGCGAAGGCGCCTGAGCCGGCCCCGGCGAAGAAGGCCGCCCCGGCCAAGCCGGCCGCGAAGGCGCCGACCGCGAGCGCCGCCGGCACCACCCCGCTGCGCGGTGTGGCCGCCAAGATCGTCCAGAACATGGACGCGTCGCTCGCCGTCCCCACCGCCACCAGCGTGCGCGCGGTCCCGGCCAAGCTGCTCGTCGACAACCGCATCGTGATCAACAACCACCTGGCCCGCGGCCGCGGTGGCAAGGTCAGCTTCACCCACCTGATCGGGTACGCGATGGTCCGGGCGCTCGTCGAGCACCCGGAGATGAACAACTCCTTCGCCGAGGTCGACGGCAAGCCGGCGATGGTCCGCCCGGAGCACGTCAACCTGGGCATCGCCATCGACCTGGCCAAGCCGGACGGCTCCCGCAACCTGGTCGTGCCGTCCATCAAGGCCTGCGAGCAGATGGACTTCCGGCAGTTCTGGCAGGCGTACGAGGACGTGGTCCGGCGCGCCCGCCGCAACGAGCTGACCATGGAGGACTACTCCGGCACCACCATCTCGCTGACCAACCCGGGCGGCATCGGCACGGTGCACTCGATCCCGCGCCTGATGCAGGGCCAGAGCGCCATCATCGGCGTCGGCGCGATGGAATACCCGGCCCCCTACCAGGGCATGAGCGAGGCCACCCTGGCCGAGAACGCGGTCAGCAAGGTCATCACGCTGACCAGCACCTACGACCACCGGATCATCCAGGGTGCGCAGTCCGGCGAGTTCCTCAAGGTCATGCACGAGCTGATGCTCGGCGAGCGCGGCTTCTACGACGACATCTTCACCTCGCTGCGGATCCCGTACGAGCCGGTGCGCTGGATGCGCGACGTGGCCGTCGACAGCGAGGGCCAGATCAACAAGACCGCGCGGGTGCACGAGCTGATCCACGCGTACCGGGTGCGCGGCCACCTGATGGCCGACACCGACCCGCTCGAGTTCAAGATCCGCAAGCACCCCGACCTGGACGTGCTCCAGCACGGGCTGACGCTGTGGGACCTCGACCGGGTCTTCCCGGTCAACGGCTTCGCCGGCCAGCAGCGGATGAAGCTGCGCTCGATCCTCGGCGTGCTGCGTGACTCCTACTGCCGCCGGGTCGGCATCGAGTACATGCACATCCAGGACCCGGAGGAGCGCCGCTGGATCCAGGAGCGGGTCGAGCGCAAGTACGAGAAGCCCAGCTCCGACGAGCAGAAGCACGTGCTCAACCGGCTCAACGCCGCCGAGGCGTTCGAGACCTTCCTGCAGACCAAGTACGTCGGCCAGAAGCGCTTCTCGCTGGAGGGCGGCGAGTCGCTGATCCCGCTGCTCGGCGAGGTGCTGGAGTCCTCCGCCGAGGCGGGGCTGGACGAGGTCGTCATCGGCATGGCCCACCGCGGCCGGCTCAACGTGCTGGCCAACATCGTCGGCAAGCCGTACGAGAAGATCTTCTCCGAGTTCGAGGGGCACCTCGACCCGCGCTCCACGCAGGGCTCGGGCGACGTGAAGTACCACCTCGGCCAGAACGGCAAGTTCACCACCCCGGACGGCGAGCACGCGGTCAAGGTGTCGGTGGTGGCGAACCCGTCGCACCTGGAGGCCGTCGACCCGGTGCTGGAGGGCATCGTCCGGGCCAAGCAGGACCGGATCGACCTCAAGCTGGAGGGCTACACCGTGCTGCCGCTGGCGGTGCACGGTGACGCCGCCTTCGCCGGCCAGGGCGTGGTCGCGGAGACGCTCAACCTGTCCCAGCTGCGCGGCTACCGCACCGGCGGCACCGTGCACGTGGTGGTCAACAACCAGGTCGGCTTCACCACCGCCCCGGAGTACAGCCGGTCCAGCCTCTACAGCACCGACGTGGCCCGGATGATCCAGGCGCCGATCTTCCACGTGAACGGCGACGACCCGGAGGCCGTGGTCCGGGTGGCCCGGCTCGCCTTCGAGTACCGGCAGGCGTTCAACAAGGACGTCGTGATCGACATGGTCTGCTACCGCCGGCGCGGGCACAACGAGGGCGACGACCCGTCGATGTCCAACCCGGAGATGTACAAGATCATCGACTCGAAGCGGTCGGTCCGCAAGCTCTACACCGAGGAGCTGATCGGGCGCGGCGACATCACCGTGGAGGACGCCGAGGAGCTGCTGCGCGACTACCAGGGGCAGTTGGAGCGGGTCTTCAAGGCCACCCGGGACGCCGCCACCAGTCCGCGCCAGCTCAGCCGCCCGAAGCGGGAGGACGAGCCGGAGCCGCAGGTCGAGACCGCCACCGACGCCGCCGTGGTCAAGGCGATCGGCGAGGCGCACGTCAACCTGCCGGAGGGCTTCACCCCGCACAAGCGGATCCAGCAGCTGCTGGAGCGGCGCCGCAAGATGTCCGTCGAGGGCGGCATCGACTGGGGCTTCGGCGAGATCATCGCGTTCGGCTCGCTGCTGCACGACGGCGTGACGGTCCGGCTCGCCGGGCAGGACTCGCGCCGGGGCACGTTCGTCCAGCGGCACGCCTCGGTGGTCGACTCGAAGACCGGCGACGACTACCTGCCGCTGAAGTCGCTCACCGCCGACGGCGAGCGGTCCCGCTTCTTCGTCCACGACTCGCTGCTCTCCGAATACGCCGCCATGGGCTTCGAGTACGGCTACTCGGTGGAGAACGTCAACGCGCTGGTGGCCTGGGAGGCCCAGTTCGGTGACTTCGTCAACGGCGCCCAGTCGGTGATCGACGAGTTCATCTCCTCCGGCGAGGTGAAGTGGGGCCAGCGCTCCGCGGTCACCCTGCTGCTGCCGCACGGCCACGAGGGCCAGGGTCCGGACCACACCTCCGGCCGCCCGGAGCGTTTCCTCCAGCTCTGCGCCGAGGACAACATGCGGGTGGCCATCCCGACCACCCCGGCGAACTACTTCCACCTGCTGCGCCGCCAGGCCCTGTCGCCCAAGCGCAAGCCGCTGGTGGTGTTCACGCCGAAGTCGCTGCTGCGGCACAAGCTCTGCGTGTCGCCGGTGGAGGACTTCACCACGGGCACCTTCCAGCCCGTGCTCGCCGACACCGCCGCCCCGGCGCCGGAGCAGGTGAAGCGGGTGCTGCTCTGCTCGGGCAAGGTCTACTACGACCTGTTCCAGGCCCGGCAGGAGCGGGGCGTCACCGACACCGCGATCATCCGGATGGAGCAGCTCTACCCGCTGCCCGTCGAGGAGGTCCGGGCCGCGCTGGCGCAGTACCCGAACGCCGAGGACTTCGCCTGGGTCCAGGAGGAGCCGGCCAACCAGGGCGGCTGGTCGTTCGTCGCGCTCAACCTGCTGGAGCACCTGCCCGAGGTCCGGCTGCGTCGCATCTCCCGCCCGTCCGCCGCCGCCCCGGCGGTCGGCTCGGCGAAGATGCACGAGGTCGAGCAGAACGCGCTGATCGAGGCGGCTCTCCCCCGCCCGTGACACCACTCGCAGCGGCCCGCCCCGACGATCGGGGCGGGCCGCTGCCGTACGACGAGAGGAACACCGTGTACTTCACCGACCGTGGCATCGAGGAACTGGTCGAGCGCCGGGGCGACGAGCAGATCAGCGTGGAGTGGCTCGGCGAGCGCCTGCGCGACTTCGTCGACCTGAACCCCGAGTTCGAGACCCCGATCGAGCGCTTCGCCACCTGGCTGGCCCGCCTCGACGACGAAGACGACGACTAGCCCCCTTCTCCCTCGCGATCTTGCGGTTGCGGCCCCGGCGAAGGCCACGAAACGGGCGTCTCGCGGGCCGGAAGTGCAAGATCAGCGAGGAGGGGTGGGACGGGGCGAAGGACCCGGGCGGGGGTTACCGCGATCTTGTAGCGTGAGGTCGTGGCGCGCAGCGTGTACCTGACCAGTGTGGGGTCGGGCGGGGGCAAGTCGACGGTGGCACTCGGGCTGGCCGAGCTGCTGTCCCGGCAGGTCGGGCGGATCGGCGCGTTCCGACCGCTGGTCGCCGGCGACGGCGCCGACCCGATCCTGGCCCTGCTCACCGAGCGCTACCGGGTGGAGCTGCCGGTCGGCGAGCTGCACGGCGCCACCTACGCCGAGGCCACCGAGCTGGTCGCGAACGGCCGGCGGGAGGAGCTGATCTCGGCGATCGTGGCCCGCTACCGGGAGGTGGAGCGGCGCTGCCCCGCCGTCGTGGTGGTGGGCAGCGACTTCGCCGACGGGGACGGCGCCGGCCCGCGCGAGCTGGCCTTCAACGCCCGGCTGGCGACCGAGTTCGGCAGCGTCGTGGTGCCCGTGGTGGACGGCTTCGGGCAGCCGCCCGAGGCGATCGCGGCAGCGCTGCGGGGCGCGTACCACGATCTGGCCGACCTGGGCGCGACGGTGGTCGCGGTGGTCGCCAACCGCGTGCCCGGGCCGATGACGCTGCCCGAGCTGCCGGTCCCCGCGTACGCGATCCCGGAGGTGCCGACCGTGTCGGCGCCGACGGTGGCCGAGGTGGCGGCGGCGCTCGGCGCCACCCTGCTCGCCGGCGACCAGGCCGCGCTGGACCGCGACGTGCTCGACTACGTGGTGGGCGCCGCGCACGTGCCGACGCTGCTGGACCACCTCACCGACGGAGCGCTCGTGATCACCCCGGGCGACCGGGCCGACCTGCTGGTCGCGGCCGGCGCCGCGCACGTGGCCGGGCAGGTGTCGCTGGCCGGGCTGGTGCTCACGCTGGGCGAGCAGCCCGACCCGCGGGCGATGCGGCTGGTCGAGCGGATGAACACCGGGCTGGCCGTGCTGTCGGTGCCCAGTGACAGCTACGACACGGTCGCGGCGTCGAGCCGGATCGAGGGCCGCCCCAGCACGGCCAACCCGCGCAAGGTGGAGGCGGCACTTGGCGCGTTCGAGCGCTGCGTGGACACCGACGACCTGGCCCGCCGGCTACGGGTCACCCGCTCCGCCCGGGTCACCCCGCTGATGTTCGAGAACGACCTGATCGACCGGGCGCGGGCGCGCCGTCGCCGGCTGGTGCTGCCCGAGGGCGCCGAGGAGCGGATCCTGCGCGCGGCGGAGGTGCTGCTGCGCCGGGGCGTCGCCGAGCTGACCCTGCTCGGCCGTCCGGACGAGATCGCCCGCCGGACCAGGGAACTGGGCGTCGACATCGGTGACGCGCAGGTCGTCGACCCGGCCACCAGCGAGTGGCGGGACGAGTTCGCCGCCACGTACGGGAAGTTGCGCGCGCACCGGGGCGTGACGCTGGAGCTGGCGCACGACATCGTGGCGCAGCCCAACTACTTCGGCACGATGATGGTGCAGACCGGCCACGCCGACGGCATGGTCTCCGGGGCGACGCACACCACCGCCGCGACCATCCGGCCGGCGTTCGAGATCATCCGGACCGTGCCCGGCGTCTCGGTCGCCTCCAGCGTCTTCTTCATGCTGCTCGCCGACCGGGTGCTGGTCTACGGCGACTGCGCGGTCAACCCGGACCCGGACGCCGCCCAGCTCGCCGACATCGCCATCTCCTCCGCCGACACCGCGGCCCGGTTCGGCATCGAGCCGCGGGTGGCGATGCTGTCGTACTCGACCGGCAGCTCCGGCGCCGGCGCGGACGTGGAGAAGGTCGCGGCGGCCACCAAGCTGGTCCGTGAGCGACGACCGGACCTGCTGGTCGAGGGCCCGATCCAGTACGACGCGGCGATCGACCCGCAGGTCGCCGCCACCAAGCTGCCGGACAGCGAGGTGGCGGGCCGGGCCACCGTGTTCATCTTCCCGGACCTGAACACCGGCAACAACACGTACAAGGCGGTGCAGCGCTCGGCCGGCGCGGTCGCGGTCGGCCCGGTCATGCAGGGCCTGCGCCGCCCGGTCAACGACCTGTCCCGGGGCGCCACCGTGCCCGACATCGTCAACACGGTGGCGATCACCGCCATCCAGGCCGCCACGGAGGCGTCGGAGTGAGCCGCATCCTGGTCCTCAACACGGGATCGTCGTCGGTCAAGTACCGGCTCTACGACGGCGACGGGATCCTCGACAAGGGCACCGTGGAGCGGGTCGGCGAACCCGGCGGCGGACCGGCCGACCACGAGAGCGCGGTCCGGGAGATCATCGACCGGCTCGACCTCACCGGCCTGGCCGGCGTCGGGCACCGGGTGGTGCACGGCGGACGGCGGTTCAGCGCCCCGGTGCTGATCGACGAGGCGGTGGTCACCGCGATCGAGGAGCTGGTCCCGCTCGCCCCGCTGCACAACCCGGCCAACCTGGCCGGCATCCGGGTGGCCCGGGAGGCGCTGCCGGACACCCCGCAGGTCGCCGTCTTCGACACCGCGTTCCACCACACGCTGCCCGAGGCCGCAGCCACGTACGCGATCGACCGGGAGACCGCCGAGCGGTACGACGTGCGCCGGTACGGCTTCCACGGCACCTCGCACGCGTACGTCTCGCGGCGGGCGGCGGAGCTGCTCGACCGGCCGTACGCCGAGCTGAACACGATCACGCTGCACCTGGGCAACGGGGCGAGCGCGTGCGCGGTGCGGGGCGGCCGGAGCGTGGCCACGTCGATGGGCATGTCCCCGCTGGAGGGCCTGGTGATGGGCACCCGCAGCGGCGACCTCGACCCGACCGTCATCTTCCACCTGCGCCGCGAGGGCGGGATGGGCGTGGACGAGATCGACGACCTGCTCAACCACCGCAGCGGGCTGCTCGGGCTGACCGGCGTCAACGACATGCGGGAGGTGCTGGCCCGCCGGGACGCCGGTGACCCGCGCGCGACACTGGCGTTCGACGTCTACTGCCGCCGGATCACCGGCTACGTGGGGGCGTACTACGCGCTGCTCGGACGGGTCGACGCGATCGCCTTCACCGCCGGCGTCGGCGAGCACGCCGCGCCGGTCCGGGCGGCCTCGCTGGCCGGTCTGGAACGGCTCGGCGTCGCCGTGGACCCGCGCCGCAACGACGGCACCGGCGACCGGGTGATCTCCCCGGCCGGCGCCGAGGTCACCGTGCTCGTGGTGGGCACCGACGAGGAGCGGGAGATCGCCCGCGAGACCCGCGAGGTGCTCGCCGCCTGACCCGTCCCGCCTGCCCGACTCAGGACCGCAAACCATGATCGACACCACCTCGCCGAAGTGGCGGGGTCATCGAGCCCTGGATGCGGCAACCTCGCCGAACTGGTGTTGATCATGCCCGGCGGAACTGGGGCGGGGGCGGGAGCGGGAGCGCCGGCCCAGGACGAGCACACCGGAAGCCGGCTCGCCCGATCAGCCCAGGGCGGCCCAGGCGACCAGCGCGACGACCACCACGGCGGCGACGGCGAGGCCGGCGATCAGCGGCAACCGGGACGGCGCGGCCGCGGGCGCGGCCGGCTCGGGCGCGTCCACGAAGGCGCGGAACTGCGCGGTGTTGCCGCTCGGGTCGGTGTAGTTCTCAGCCATGCGCGTGACCCTAGCGAAGCCCACCGACCCCGGGTGCCCCGCCGTGCCGGCGTCGACGCACCGGGGCGGCCGGCGCG
>NZ_CADEAU010000267.1 GCF_902825405.1 Micromonospora maritima
CCCGGCCGGCGCGTCGCCGCGACTGCCGGCGCACCTGTACGCGCACGCCGCCCGGCGGGCCGGCCCGCAGGATCCGAGCACCGGCGAACCCACCGTCCGCGCCGACGGCGTGACCCGTGGCGACACCTGCCACGTCGACGTGGTCGACCGGTGGGGCAACATCATCTCGGCCACCCCGAGCGGTGGCTGGCTGCAGAGTTCGCCCACCATCCCCGAGCTGGGCTTCCCGCTGGGCAGCCGGTTGCAGATGTGCTGGCTGGAGGAGGGGCTCGCCTCGACGCTGACGCCGGGCCGGCGCCCGCGCACCACGTTGAGCCCGACCCTGGTGCTGCGCGACGGCGAGCCGGTCCTGGCCTGCGGCACGCCCGGCGGCGACCAGCAGGACCAGTGGCAGCTGCTGTTCCTGCTGCGCCACCTGGTCGGCGGGCAGGAGCTGCAGGAGGCGATCGACGCGCCGGCGTGGCACACCACCAGCCTGCCCGCGTCGTTCTACCCGCGTGAGGTGGAGCCGGGCGTGCTGGTGGTCGAGGACCGTCTCGACCCGGACGTGCTCGCGGCGCTGGGCGCCCGGGGTCACACGGTGCGTCGGTCCGACCCGTGGAGCCTGGGTCGCCTCTGCGCCGTCGCCCGTGACCCCCGGAACGGCGTCCTCTCGGCCGCCGCCAACCCGCGAGGCGCCCAGGGCTACGCCACCGGCCGCTGATCCGGCCGGGCCCACCCGGGCCGCACCATCCGCCGCGCCTCGGGAGGATCCTCGTCCGGCCCTCCGCGCCCCGCCCTGCGCTGCGCGCGCACGCGCCGCGTGTCTGGCACCCCGCCCGTGCGGGTACTACCTCGATCTTGGAGGTGTGGCACCCGGACAACGTCACGCAACAGACATCCGAGGCGCCACAGCTCCGAGATCGGCAAGCGATGATCGCGGGGTGGGGCGGCGGTCCGCTGCCGCTGGTTCTCAGGCGCCGCTGGGGCGTCGCAGGGTCAACGACTGGAACCGGTAGCCGCGACCGGTATCGACCGGATGGAAGTCCACCACGTCGAACCGCGCGGCGGCGGCGAAGCCGAGCAACTGGTCGTCAGTTCGCCACGAGAAGAAGCGCGGCGGCACGTGCTGGTCATCGTCGATAGGGCCCTCGGTGCTCTCGCCGCCGCCGTACACCCCGACAAAGAGAAGTCCGCCAGGACGCAGGACGGCCCGGATGGCGGCCAGGACCCTAGGTAGGTCGTGGTTGGGCACGTGCAGCAGGCAGTTCATCGCGAACACCGCGTCGAAGGAATCGGGCGGGAAGTCCAGGTGCAGAAAGTCCATCACGTGGGCCTCGATGCCCTTGGCCCGGCAGTGCTCGACCATCGCCGGTGACAGGTCGGCCGCGACGACGGCAAGGCCCTCCCGGTGGAAGAAGACGCTGTCCTGCCCGGTGCCCGCCCCAACCTCCAGCAGCCGCGCACCTGATGTCAGACGGTCCCGGAACGCCTGACGCTCCGCCACCTTCCACGGTTCCTTGGTCAACCCGTCACGCCAGGCTGCGCGAGCGTCGTATGCCTGGCGCAGCGGGTCGAGGACCTCGTCGTATCGGACGGTCATGTCGATGATTATCTACGCACGCAGGGGGCGCCGGTGCCGACCGCCGTGACCGTGGCCGACACCTGCGCCACGGGTCAGCCGTCGATCCGGGTGATGTTGCGGATCTTGTTGGCCGCGTCCAGCGCCGCCACCTTGTACGCCTCGGCCAGCGTCGGGTAGTTGAACACCGCGTCGAGCAGGTAGTCGACGGTGCCGCCGCAGCCCATCACGGCCTGCCCGATGTGGACGATCTCGGTGGCGCCGGTGCCGAACACGTGCACCCCGAGCAGCCGCCCGTCCTCCGGCGAGACGAGCAGCTTCAACATGCCGTACGAGTCGCCGACGATCTGCCCCCGGGCCAGCTCCCGGTAGCGGGCGATGCCCACCTCGAACGGGGTGGACGCCTCGGTCAGCTCCTCCTCGGTCCGCCCGACGAAGCTGATCTCGGGAATGGTGTAGATGCCGATCGGTTGCAGGTCCGACATGGTGCGGGCCGGCTCGCCGCAGGCGTGCTGCGCGGCCAGCCGGCCCTGCTCCATCGAGGTGGACGCCAGCGCCGGGAAGCCGATGACGTCGCCGACGGCGTAGATGTTCTCGACCGCGGTGCGATAGTTGGCGTCGACCTGGATGCGGCCCCGGTGGTCGGCGGTGAGACCGGCCGCCTCCAGCGCCAGGTCGTCGGTCTGCCCCTGCCGGCCGGCGGAGTACATCACCGTGTCGGCGACGATCTTCTTGCCGCTGCGCAGGACGCAGAGCGCCGCGGTGCGGTGCTTCTCCACGGCGGCCACCTCCTCGCCGAAGCGGAAGGTCACCGACAGGTCGCGCAGGTGGTACTTGAGCGACTCGACGATCTCCTCGTCGCAGAAGTCGAGCATCCGCTCGCGGCGTTCCACCACCGTCACCTTGGTGCCCAGCGCGGCGAACAGCGAGGCGTACTCCATCCCGATCACGCCGGCGCCGACCACGACCATGCTGCGGGGTACGGCCTGGAGGTTGATGACGCCGTCGGAGTCGACGATCGTCCGGTCGTCGAAGTCGACGCTGTCCGGGCGGGCCGGCCGGGTACCGGCGGCCACGACCGCCTTGTCGAAGCTGACCCGGGTCTCCCGGCCGGAGCCGGCGTCGACCCAGACCGCGTGCGGGTCGGCGAACCGTCCGGTTCCGGTGATCATCGCGACCCGGTTGCGGGCCAGTTGGTTGCGGATGACGTCGGTCTGCCGGGTGATCACGTGCTGGGTGCGGGCGGCCAGGTCGGCGACGGTGATGTCCTCCTTGACCCGGTAGCTGCTGCCGTAGAGGTCGCGCTGGCTCAGCCCGGTCAGGTAGAGGACGGCCTCGCGCAGCGTCTTGGACGGCACGGTGCCGGTGTTGATGCAGACGCCGCCGAGCATGTCGCGGCGGTCGACGATGGCGACCCGCCGGCCCAGCTTGGCCGCGGCGATCGCCGCCTTCTGTCCACTCGGTCCGGAGCCCAGCACCAGCAGGTCGTAGTCGTACACGACAGCAAGCGTCGCAGGATGTCCGGCCGGACGCCAGCCGGCGACGCCCCCACGGAAGTGGATCACTGCCGTATGGTGCGCTGATGCGCCGCCCCGTACCCCTGATCCTGCTCCTCGGACCGCTGCTCGTCGCCGGGTGCACCACCGACCCCGCCGCCCCGGCCGCGGCCCCGTCCGCCCCCGCCGGCACGCCGAGCCCGACCGTCGCCGCCGTCGACTACGCCGCCTGGCAGGCCGGGCGGTCCACCCCGGTGGCCGACCCGGTCTACCCGGCCCGGGGCACCGACGCGGTGGACGTCCTGCACTACGACCTGGCCCTGGAGTGGGCCCCGTCGACCACCACCCTCACCGGCACCGCCACGCTGCGGATCCGGCCGGTGAAGGACGCGCCGAGCCTGGTCCTCGACTTCATGCCCTACCAGCTCGACGGCGTGACGCTGGACGGCGCGACGGTTCCCGGGGCGGTGGCGAAGGAGAAGCTGACCGTGTCCGCGCCGGTGGTCGCGGACAAGCCGGTGATGCTTGTGGTGACCTACCACGGCAGGCCGCGGACGACGCCGATGCCGTCGCAGCGCAAGGACACCGAGGCGCTGGGCCTCACCCTCACCAGGGAGGGTGGCCTCTGGACCATGCAGGAGCCGTTCGGGGCGTTCACCTGGTACCCGGCCAACGACCAGCCTTCCGACGAGGCCCTCTACGACATCCGGGTGACCGTGCCGGCGGGCTGGTCCGCGATCGCCAGCGGCACCCCCGCGGGGCAGTCCGGCACCACGTTCACCTACCGCAGCACCGACCCGGTGGCGACGTACCTGACCACGCTCGCGGTCGGGAAGTACCAGAAGCTGACCGCCAAGGGCCCGAGGGGCGTCCCGCTGACCTTCTGGTATCGCAAGGGCGCCGACGACAAGCTGCTGCCGTACCTGAAGAAGTCCCCGCAGTACCTGGCGTGGCTGGAGAAGAAGTTCGGCCCGTACCCGTTCCCCTCCGGCGGCGTGGTGGTGGTGGACTCGGCGTCGGGCATGGAGACCCAGCAGATGATCACCATGGGCCGCAAGATCGAGAACACCGAGGCCCGCCGCGACCGCTGGGGCAGCGACCTGCTGCACGAGTACACCCACCAGTGGTTCGGCAACTCCGTCACGCCGACCACCTGGACCGACCTGTGGTTGAACGAGGGATGGGCGAAGTACGCGCAGGACCTGTACACCCAGGAGACGCTGAAGCTCAGCGAGGCCAGCCTGGACCGGTACCTGCGCGAGGGCGACGCCGCCCTGCGCAAGAAGCTCGGTCCGCCCGGCCGGCCCGACCCGAGGCGGTTCGCCGAGGGCAACGTCTACCTCTGCCCGGCGGCGATGCTCCGCGAGATCCACCGCGAGGTGGGCGACAGGGCGTTCTTCGCGCTGGCCCGCGCCTGGGTGCAGGACCAGCGCAACACCCAGCAGGACCGGACGTCGTTCATCGCCTTCGTCAACAAGCAGACCGGCCGCGACTTCACCGCGCTGATCAACGCCTGGCTGGACTCGAAGACCACGCCGAAGAAGATCGCCGTCGGCTGACCTCCGCGCGCGGGGCCCCGTCGGGTCGACGGGGCCCCGCGTCGCGTCGTTCAGCGGCCCTGGAGCGCGCGGACGTTGTCGCCGAACGTCCAGCCCTTCGAGCCGTCCCAGTTGATCGACCAGGTCATCAGCCCCTTGAGGCGGCCCTGGTAGGTGTTCCACGCCTGGCCGACCAGGGCCGGGCTCAGATAGCCGCCACCGGCGCCGGTCTGCGCGGGCAGCCCGGGGACCTGCCGGTCCAGCGGCACCCGGATGGTGGTGCCCTGCACGACCAGGCCGGCGTCGAGGCAGTTGGTCTGGGCCACGAAGCCGGCCACCGTGCCGGCCGGGTACGAGTCGCCGGCGCAGCCGTACATCGAGCCGTTGTAGTACTGCATGTTCAGCCACCAGAGCCGGCCGTTGTCGGCGTACTTCTTCACGATCGGCAGGTACGCGCCCCAGATCGAGCCGTAGGTGACGCTGCCGCCGGTGACGTACGCGGTCTCCGGCGCCATGGTGAGCCCGAAGCCGGCCGGCATCTGGGCCAGCACCCCGTCGATGATCCGGATCAGGTTGGCCTGCGAGGGTGAGAGCTGGGTGATGGTCCCGCTGCCGGTCAGCCCGGTCTCGATGTCGATGTCGATGCCGTCGAAGTTGTGGCGCTTGAGGATCGGCACGACGGTGGCGACGAACCGGTCGGCGACCGCGGCGGAGCTGAGGTCGATGCCGGCGGCGGCCCCGCCGATGGACAGCAGCACGGTCAGCCCGGCGGCCTTGGCCTGGCACACCTGCGCCGGGGTGGGCACCTTCACCCCGGCGTCCATGCCGTCCTCCCAGAGCACGGTGCCGTCGGCGCGGATGACCGGGAACGCGGTGGTCACCACGTTGTAGCCGTGCCCGGGGATCCGGGAGTCGGTGATCGGGATCCAGCCGAGCCCGGGGTGCACGCCGTTGGCCGCCCCGTCCCAGTTCTCCCAGTAGCCCTGCAGCACCTTGCCGGTGGGTCGGGACCTCAGCGCGCAGGTGTCGCCGCCCGGCGTGGTCGGGCTGGGCGTCGCGGTCGGCGTGCCGGTCGGCGTGGGCGTGGGGGTCGGTGTCCGGGTGGGGGAGGGGGACGCGGTGGGGGTGGGCGACGGCGGTCGCGTGGTGGGGCTGGGCGACGGGGTGCCGCCGGTGCAGGCGCCGAGATCGGTCCAGAGCGCCGGCACGGCGGCCGGGGTCCAGCCGGCGCCGACCGGCGGGGTGTGCGTCACCAGGGCCTGGTAGAGCCGCCCGCCGTAGCTGGCCCGGCTCCCGGCGGTCCAGGTGACGCCCTCGGCCCAGGCCGGTGCGTCGCATGCCACCAGCGCGCTCCCGGTGCCGGTGGGCGTGGTGCCGGCGGCGGCCGGCAGGGCGGCGGTGGCGGCGAGCAGCGCGACGCCACCGAGTAGCGCGGTCATCCCGCGTCCGAGTCGCATGACATACCTCCTCATCGATGCGCCGGAGGTTATCAGTTAACTTTGTTAAATGTAAATGCGCAGTAGTCTGTCACCACTTGGTTCACGGCGTGAATGCAGGTCGCCGGCGGGCGGCCGGAGGAAGGACGGCGGCGGACGTGGACGCCAGACGCACCACGGTGCGCGACATGCGCCGGGCCAACCGGTCGGTGCTGCTCACCCGGATCTGGCTGGACGCCCCGCTCAGCCGGCACGAGTTGGGCCAGTCGACCGCGCTGAGCCTGGCCAGCGTGAGCAACCTGGTCGGCGAGATGATCGCCGAGGGACTGGTCGAGGAGGCCGGTTCGGTCGAGTCCGACGGCGGCCGTCCCCGGGTGCTGCTGCGCGTGGCCCCCGGCCACGGCTACCTGGTCGGTGCCGACGTGGGCGAGACCCGGGTGCAGGTCGAGCTGTTCGACCTGGCGATGACCGCGCTGGCCAAGGCGGAGTACCCGATCGCCGCCGCCGAGCCCGACCCGCGGCAGGTCGCCACGCACCTGCTGCACGGCCTCGCCGCGGTGACCGAACAGGCGGGCGTCGACCCGGCCGCGGTGCTCGGCTTCGGCGTCGCCGTGGCCGGCACGGTCGAGCGCACCGCGGACGCCGTGGTGCACGCGCAGACCCTCGGCTGGGACGGCGTCCCGCTCGGCGCGATGCTGCGTGCCGGCACCGACGTCCCGGTGCACGTCGACAACGGCGCCAAGACGCTCGGCCAGGCCGAGATGTGGTTCGGCGCCGGCCGGGGCGTGCGGCACGCGGTGGTCGCCCTGGTCGGTTCCGGCGTGGGCGCGTGCGTGGTCGCCGACGGCGTCGGCTACCGGGGCGCGCACAGCAGCGCCGGCGAGTGGGGCCACACCACCATCGTGTACGGGGGCCGCCGCTGCCGGTGCGGCAACCTCGGCTGCCTCGAGGCGTACGTCGGGGCGGAGGGGGTGCTCGACCGGTTCCGGCAGGCCAACCGGGGTCGCCCGGCGGCCGGCGGCGACGAGGAGACCGCCTTCGGCGAGTTGCTGCGGGCCACCAGCCGCACCGCCGCGCGGGTGATCGACGAGACGGTCGGCTACCTCGGGGCCGGGGTGGCGAACCTGGTCAACCTGTTCAACCCGGAGCGGGTGGTGCTCGGCGGCTGGGCCGGGCTCGCGCTGGGCGAGCGGCACCTGCCGGCGATCCGCGAGGCCACCGCGCGGCACGCGCTGCGCCAGCCGTACGCCCAGACCTCGATCGAGCTGTGCCGGCTCGGACCGGACGCGGTCGCGATGGGCGCGGCCACCCTGCCGATGGCCCGGCTGCTGCGCGAGGGCGGGGTGTCCCGCGAGCCGGCGGCCCGACCGGCGCGGGGGACACG